>JAHHLP010000561.1 GCA_018679295.1 Rhodothermia bacterium | reverse complement strand
GGCGGCAAGGTCATACTATTGACCCGGGAGAAGCTCAAGTTTGAGCACTGGCCGTTTGCGAGCATCGACGAATTTCACGTCATGCCGGACCTAAGCCGGCAACCGGATGTCACCCATGGCGCAGCCTATCTCGCACGGTCCCGAGGGATCGACGCCGTGGTGGCATTGGACGAGTACGATACCCTCACCGCGGCCGACCTTCGCGAGCACTTTCGGCTTCCCGGACTCGGACATACGCAGGCTCGCTACTTTCGCGACAAGCTCGCGATGCGGACGCGCGCCAAACAGTCGCGCATCCGGGTGCCGCGGTTCGTACGCGTCGTCGATCACTCTGAGGTAGCGGATTTTCTTGAGACGGTGCCGCCGCCATGGATGATGAAGCCGCGCATGGAAGCGAGCGCTATGGGCATCAAGCGCTGCGAAACAGCTGACGAAGTGTGGCAGCACATAGAACAACTGGGCGACCTGCAGTCACACTTCCTCCTGGAGCAGTTCGTAGAGGGAATCGTCTTCCACGTGGACAGCATTGTCACGGCCGGGAAAATCGTAGCAGCCGTTCCCAGCCGGTATGAGTCGCCTCCCCTGAACATTTATCAGCAGGGCGGCGTGTTTCAAACGACGACCGTAGACCCGGATGCGGATCGCTTCACGGATCTGATCAAGGTCAACAAAAGGGTCCTGCGAGCTTTTGGTCTTGACGAGGGGGTTGCGCACGCCGAGTTCATTCTTGGCGTTGACGATCAACTCTATTTCCTCGAGGTGGCTGCCCGGGTTGGAGGAGCGGGTATCGACAAGCTCGTCGAGGCGGCGGTTGGTGTCAATCTGTGGAGGGAGTGGGCTCGGCTGATTACACTGCCGCTTCGTGGGGACACGTATCAGCTTCCGACCCTTCATTCGGATCATGCAGGCCTCCTAGCCTGTCTGTCGCGAGACGAAGCGCCCGACATGTCGTCGTTTCAGGATGATGAGGTTTACTGGGTGCTTGACAAACCGCACCATGCCGGGGTCGTGCTTCGATCGGAGTCGCGTCAGCGTCTGTTCCGTCTGCTCGCGGACTATCGGGAACGCTTCGCGCGGCAGTTCCTGACGACCGAACCCCCGCTCGAGAAGGCTCCTGATTGAGGTGGCTCGAGAAGGCTCCTGATTGAGGCGGTTCGGGCCGGCCTTCGGGTTAGCTATGCGACGCCCCGTCGCATCACGCAACCCGCGGAGGCTGTGCGGTCCGTCGCCGGCACACGCGAACTAGTAGCCTCCCAATCGACGCTCGATCGCCCACTCGTACAGATCCAGGTAGCGTTGCGCCGAGGCATCCCACGAAAAATCCTGACTCATACCTCGCTCCTGAACGGACCGCCATGACTCCGTTTTGCGAAACAGGTTGATAGCTCTGCTGATCGTCGTGTACAGCGCAAAAGGGGAGAAGTCGACAAACGAGAATCCATTGCCCTTGGTATGGAACTCGTGGAAGTCGTGGACGGTGTCGGCCAGTCCGCCCGTTTTCCGGACAATCGGCACCGTTCCGTACCGAAGACTGTACATCTGGTTGAGCCCGCACGGCTCGTAGCGGGACGGCATGATGAACATGTCCGATCCGGCCTCGATCCAATGTGCCAGTTCATTGTTGTAGCCGATGTACGTTCCCACGTTCTGCGGGAATCGCTGGCTTGCGCGCTGGAAAAACTGCTCGTATCCATGTTCGCCGCTTCCGAGTACGACGAGCTGAACACCATGCTGTTCGATGAGCGGTGCCACGATCGGCTGCAGCAGTTCCAGGCCTTTCTGAACCGCGAAGCGTGTCACGATTCCGAGTACCGGCACCGACTCATCGTACGGGAGGCCGAACCTTTCGACGAGCTTCTTCTTGTTGACCTGCTTCTTCTCGATCTTCTTGAAAGTGTAGTTCTGCGGGATAAGCGGATCGGTCGCGGGATCCCACTCGCCGGGATCGATCCCATTGAGGATTCCCACCAGGTCGTAACTCCGGGACCTCAATGCTCCATCCATGTCGGCCCCGAGCTCTGGCGTCTGGATCTCCTTGGCATAGGTCTCCGACACGGTGCTGATCTTGTCGGCATACGAGACGCCGGCTTTCATGAAGCAGAATGCACCTTTCAGCTCATATGGCCCGCCAGGATAGTAGTCGTCATACAACAGCCCGGCTCTTTCCACCGATGAGCTGTGAAATCGACCCTGATAGGCGATGTTGTGGAGGGAAAACACCGTGGCTGTCTGCGCGAAAAGGTCGTCCCAGTTGTACAGCTTCCGCAGATAGACCGGCACGAGCCCGGTCTGCCAGTCATTGCAGTGGATGACGTCCGGCGACCAGCTGTAGTGCTGCATCACCTTGAACATGGCATGCTGCAACAGGATGAATCGCTCGTCCTCATCTTGATCGGACGTGTAAGTGGTCGGCCGATGATAGTAGTGGGGACAGTCGATCAGGTAGACTTCGACCTCGGAGTCGCCAAGCTTGCCATACCACGTGTTGAACGTGCGCGTGTGCGGCCCGATTTGCACGGGTATGTTCATGATGTCCGCGCAAAATGTCAGCTCGTGATCGATCGTGTTTATAGACTGGTAGAGAGGGAGGAAGACCTTCACCTCGCATCCAAGCCCATGCAGGGCGGGTGGAAGAGCACCCGAAACGTCCGCCAACCCGCCCGTCTTTACATACGGGACGCATTCACTGCTGACAAAACATATCTTCATAACCGGCTGCTATTCTTGTGCGGGACGCAAGGTAGGCAACTGCCCCCTATGTCGTCAAAAACAAAGACTTCTTTAGATGCTTGCTGATATCGTAATCAACCCACCGCTGACGTTCCGATCACAGGACGATGTGAATGCGGATCTATGGAAGGCTTGTGCAACAAGCGGCGGCCGCATCGAGGCGTCAACTATCGGCCACAGCGAGTCAGGCAGGGAGCTGCTGGGCTTTGTCGCGGGGAACGGCCCGAGCAAGGTCAGCCTTATCGCAGGGTGTCATTCGGACGAACCCGTGGGCCCCGAGACGTTGCGTGCGCTCGTGGTGGCGCTGGCGACTGATGCCTCACTGGAGGAATTGCTTTCAGAATACACGCTTTGCATCGTCTGCCAAGTCAATCCGGACGGGGAGGCGATGAATCGGCTTTGGATGACGGAATGGCCCGACGCAGTCGAGTACGTTGCCAATGCCGTCCGCGAACTGCCCGGCCGTGATGTCGAGTTTGCGTTCCCTGATCGTCGGCCGGAGAACCGAGCCGTTACGGCCTTTCTCGCCGCTCACGCTCCGTACGCCCTCCATGCCAGCCTTCACGGCATGGGTTTCTCGGACGGCGCATTGCTGCTCATCGACCGTCGCTGGGGCTTTCGCACGGATCACTTGCAGG
This sequence comes from Rhodothermia bacterium, assembly GCA_018679295.1. Lineage (GTDB taxonomy): Bacteria > Bacteroidota > Rhodothermia > Rhodothermales > JABDKH01 > JAHHLP01. Next base: position 4,048 of record JAHHLP010000561.1, on the reverse strand, counting down.
AGCGTTTTCGTCAGCTGGCTGCGGCAGCCGAGCTTGGTCTACATGACCATAACCGGCGCGGAGAGAAGGGCTTCTTCTACCTCGGGCCCGGCTTTACGACTACGCCGGAGGGTGAGGCGATGCGCAGCTACTTCAACGCCTCCGGAGATGCAGAGATGGCATCCCGCTTCGGCCAAAGCTCAATGGACTACGTCCGATCTCTAGGCGGGGACCCATTGTGCATCGTTACTGAACTTCCGCTCTTCGTGATTGGCGTTGATGACGACCGAGATTCAGCACCCGGCGTACCGGCAACCTACCTGGAGTTCAAGCAACAACTCGGCCCGGCCCGAGCGGCCGGCGACCGCGAGAAGATCTGGTCGCTCATGGAAGATTTTCACGTGCGCTCCCTCGCTATTGAAGCCGCCGTTCGCACCCAACTCGCCGTTCTCGATGCCGCGCTTGCGACGGTGAAAGAGGATCAACGGCACGTGACCGTCTAGCGTCGCACAATCCCGCCAGCGACGGATTGACTCGGAGGACGTGAGTTCATCGACTGCTTCTCTTTGGCGCGCTGGTCAATTGCAGTCACCCCACCCTATGTCGACGCCTTGAGTGACTTCGGCCGTCGGTCCGTATTATTGTCGTGCCCGGTCCCGGAATCCACCCACAACCAGTCATGCTCAACTACATCTGGGGCGGACTCGTCATCTTCAGTCTCATCTTCGCGATCATCAGCGATGTTCGCGACCTGAGCCGCGATACGTACCGCAACGGCGACCCGCTTCCGGTCCACCTTCTGTTTCCCGACGGCTACGCCGAATCGCAGCGCCGAACCGACGTAGAGGTACACGTCAACGCGTCGGTTTACAAGGAATTCTACGGTACAGAAGAGACGCCCGCGGACACCTACGCCGGCGTTCTCGTTCAGACAGCAGACGGCCGTGAGTTGCGTTTCGCGAAAGATGTTGTCTTGCCCGAACCGTTGGCCACGGTTCGCTCGACCAGCTCTGGCTCCGATAACGAGCTTCGCGCTGAGGTAACCGCCTTCACCCCGACGCCGGCCGACACCGCCGTCGCAATTCAGGCGTCAATCCAACTCCCGAGAGTCCGTTTCGTCAAGATGGCGGCGATCGCTCAAGCAGCTCTCGACTTTGCGGAGACGGCCGTGACGATCGCAATAGGTCTCATCGGGGCGCTGGCGCTCTGGCTCGGCCTTCTCCGGATTGCAGAAAAATCCGGCATGCTTTACTCACTGGTCCGTATGACGCAGCCCATCCTGCGGAAGCTGTTTCCCGAAATACCGGAAGGGCATCCGGCGATGGGTATGATCGCCCTCAACTTGACGGCCAACATGCTGGGTCTGGGTAACGCAGCTACGCCGCTGGGACTGAAAGCCATGGAGGAATTGCAGACCCTCAATCAGACGGAGGACACCGCGACCAACTCGATGGTCATGCTGTTGGCCCTCAATACCGCCTCAGTGCAGGTCGTGCCGCCGGTGCTGCTGGTAGCCATCATGGGGCTGCAGATCAACCAGCTGTTCTTCTCGATCCTGATCGTGACGTTGATCTCGGCCGTTGTGGCCGTCATCGTGACCAAGCTTATAGGTAAGCTGAACGCTTATCAGAAGACGGATCCGGCTTTGATTGGCACAGCCGATGCCGGCGAATCAACGGAAACCAGCGACTGACCAGATAAGATGGAAATCGTCCGCACCGTCATAGATGTCATCTCGGTATTCGTTCTCCCTGCGCTGATCGTGGGCTTCCCGCTGTACGGGCTATACAAACGGGTACCGGTCTACGAGGAATTTGTAGAGGGAGCCAAGGAAGGGTTCGAGGTCGCCGTGCGAATCATCCCCTACCTGGTAGCCATCCTCTTTGCGATCGGAATGTTCAGGGCGTCGGGTGCCATGGACTTCCTGATAGAGGGTCTGCGGCCTCTTCTATCGGTAATTGGCATCCCGGCCGACGTCATACCCATGGGCATCATCCGTCCGCTCACCGGTTCGGGTTCAGCAGCTGTCGTGCTAGACATGATCAATCAGTTTGGAGAGGACTCGATCCTCGTCAAGATGGCCGCGACCATGTTTGGATCCACGGAGACAACCTTCTACGTGATCGCCGTCTACTTCGGCGCGGCCGGCATCAAGAAGACGCGCCACGCGGTGCCGGTAGGTCTTATCGCTGACGCGACAGCTTTCATCGCTGCGGTGTTCGTTGTTCAATGGCTTTTCGGTTGATGCGGCGCCGATAGCACGGTGGCGGGAGATCGCACATCGGCTGAGGTGATATCCAGTTCGGAGCTGCTTCCCGGTTGCTCCTGGCCCGTCGCTCGTTGCCGAGCCTCAGTCGTTCCCGCTGCCGGTCCGAGCCTTTCCGCGCCGGCCAAAAAGAGCAAGCCCACCAATCACGAAACCCATAATCGATCCTAGACCGAACAGGATACGGCCGAGGATGTCGTTGACTGATTGCGGAAGAAACCACACGCCCCCGGACATGTGCTCGGAGTCTCCGAACAACGTGACCCAGGCGAAGGAGGCTGCGAGGCCGAGCGCGATGATCGCGGCCAGCACGCCGTTGAGCGGATGCTTCTCGCCGATAACCGCCGCCATGCCTCCGGCCATGAAAACGAGTCCACATAGCACTATGACCCAGTACGGCGCGTGAACGGTCGCCGGGTCCACTGGAATGACCTGTGCACCGACTCCGGTAATGGCGGCACCGGCGCAAAGCATCACGGCGCCGAGAATCCACTGCGAGGCCTTCGAGGACTTGTTGCTCACTCTTGCGTTGGAAGGTTGGGTTAGCGTACGTGGACCCCGTTAAAGGGCGAGAACAGCTTACTCGTTATCGGTAGCGAAACGAACGGGAGTAACCAGCGCTGCTATTCGCCGTCGAAGTGATGCCGAATCTTGTTCGCTACAGACCTGCCGACGATGGCTGCGATGGCGTCCGCATCTGCCTCGCGAACCTTCTTGACCGACCCAAACTTTCGCATCAACTTTCCGGCCGTCACCTTGCCGACGCCCTGGATTTCAAGCAGTTCGGATGTCAACGTCGCTTTCTTGCGTTGCTTGCGCTGGATTGTGATCGCAAAACGGTGAGCTTCGTTACGAACCCGCTGCAGCAGCTGAAGCGACGCGCTTGTGCGGGCAATCTGCAGTGAATCTGAATCCACCGGGAAGAACACCTCTTCGAGTCTTTTCGCCAGGCCTACGATTGGGAAGCGCCCATAAACCCCGATGTCGTTTAGAGCTTGCACGGCGCTCGAGAGCTGGCCCTTGCCGCCGTCTATCACCACGAGGTCAGGCCACGGCCCGTCATTGTCCTGGACGCGACGGTATCGTCTCTGAACGACTTCTCTCATCGATTCGAAGTCGTCGGGCCGGCCACTCTCGACGTTTCGAATCTTGAACGTGCGATACTCGCTTTTCTTAGGCCGCCCGTCTTCGAACACGACGCAGGAGGCAACGGTGCCGGTCCCGCCAAGATGCGAAATATCAAAGCACTCGATCCGTCGCGGCAGGTCGGGCAATCGGAGATCCTTCTGAAGGGTCTTGACGGCGTGGGGTATTCGACCTTCGGCCTGTTTTGCCTTCTCGATCTTGTATTCTTCCAGGAGAAGCCTCGCGTTCGCGCCTACCATCCGGATCAGCCCGGCCTTGTCGCCGCGTTCGGGAGTCTTGAGCGGCACCTTCTTGTCCTTGCGCTCTGTGAGATACTCCTCGAGAGCCGACGGATCGTCGGGAGCAACAGACAAAAGCACTTCGTCGGGGAAGAACGTGGCCTCCGTGTAATACCACTCGAGCAGTGATTGCATGATTTCACTCTCGGAGCGCTGGTCAAGGCGTCTGATATACTTGTGCTGCTTACCGACCACCTTGCCGTCTCGCACTTTGAACAGCACTCCCACCGCCAAGTCGTCTACCCGGTCGATATGAAGGCCAAACAGATCACGATCGATTCGATCCTGGGTGACCACTTTTTGTCGCTCCGAGTATTTCCTCAGCGCAGCGATTCGATCCCGTAAGTCCGCTGCCTCCTCGAACTGCATTGCTTCGGCC
>JAHHLP010000062.1 GCA_018679295.1 Rhodothermia bacterium | reverse complement strand
CACTAGACGTGACGGATTCGTCGGTCGAGCCTCAACGGTGAGCGTGTACATCCCTTCCGACAGCAGGCCTGTTCTCGACACATCCTGCTCTAAGGATCCGGTCACTGCGTCTATGATTTCCCGATACGACACCGGGAAGGTAATTGGCGGCTCCTGATCGAAGGACGTGTAGACGTACACCCCGCGCTGATATGCTACGGGGTCGGACTCGACATCCAGGACGGTCTCACCTTCTCGCTCAAGAACGAAGCGAAGCGTGAACTCTATCGGCTGACGATCCGACGTCGTTACGATGATTGTCAGCGGGTATTGGCCTTGCTCAAATCCGACGGCCAGTTCCGCGACTTGCGGCGATCCCAGAACGGGCGGGATTCCACTAAGGCTTACCTGGGCAACTCCCTGCGCTGCAGCGGTGAAGACGGCAAACAGGAGAAGCAGGAAGCCCACCGCAAGGCCAGACACCGCCTTGATCGATATGATCGCTATCTGCTTCATCAGAAACGGTGCTCGATCTTGAGAACGGTTCGCAGCTCACGAAAATCGGGCGTCAAGTCACCGGAACTCCGTAGCCCTCGCACCGACAGGCGTACGATGCTCCCGGATGGGACTCGGTAGGAACCCACCAACTTCAGAGAGAGCTGAGTGGAGCTCAGGCTTAACTGAGACAACTCGGCGATCGCGGGCTGGACGTCAAGAGAATTTCTGGACCAGCCGGCGGTCATTCCAAGCCGGGCTCTGCGACTCGCAAACGACTGTCCAGCGCCGATGGTCAAAGACAGCGCGCCCGCATCCGTCGTGAATGTCGAGCTCGAGAGGAAACCGGCAGAGGCGTTGAACGAAGTGCCTCCGGAGAACGCGACGGCGTACGCCGCAGTGGCAGTGAAGTTATCGAAGTCGGCCACCGGTGGTGAATCAGGATCGGCCGCCTTGTCTCTCAGGAATTGGTACGTCGCGGACGTCGTGATGACGTGGGTAGTGGATCCATTAATGACCGTGAATGCGGGGCCGACCATAAACATCTGCGCGACGTTCTTCTGGTCAGACAGGTCGGTCGACACGGGAACGTCCTCGAGCTCGTTGAGAGTGCGGAAATTCGAGTACGCCGCCGTGATTGTTGTTACTCGCGAGGCTTTGAGGTTGCCAAACAGATAGACGCTTCGGCGCTTCAGCGTAGCGGCCCGGTTACCCTCCAGGTTGTTTCGTGATGAGGCCAGACGAACCCCGACATGAGCGGTGCGATCCGCGAGATGCAGCGTCGGCTCAAGACGAAAAGTTGCCTGGTCGGAACGGGTCTGCCAAATTCCAAGAGATCGGAAGCCCGGCTGTATCCGCTCGTAGCTCATTCTCACACCCCCCTCAGGCAATCTGAGGTGTGCATGCAGGTCGGTTGCATACCCCAGTCTGCTTCCCACGCGTGGAGTGAAGAAGCCGAGCATGCTGGTGACGTTCGCGTCGGACTCGGAAGCTCGGGTGTCGGCTGAAAAGGCCGACAACGTGTAGGTCGCGCCCAGTGCAAGTCGATCCTCCCACAGCACCAGCCCCACATCTGGCGTAATACTTACGTTCTCACGGGGAGAGACGTTAAGGCTATCGTCAAGGGATCCGGCTGCATCACGTGCAACCAACCCGATCAGATGGATATGACTGCCATCCGACTTGCCCACACCAACTCTCGCCGCATACAGCATCTCCCGGAAAGATGGCCGGAGCAGTTCAGTCGACGGATCACCAACTCGGCGTCTCAACCGGCCACCCATCAAGGTCACAACCATCGGCCCCGGCGCGATCTCCAGCGCGCCGCCCCGTGTTGTAGTTCCGTTTATCGTGAATCGCGACAATACCGGACTCATGTCTCCAGCCGAGATCCTAACCGACCGATAAGCGACATTCGCAGATAGCCGATTCATCGCCTGACGCGTGGCCGACTGCTCCGTCGCCAGGAGGAACTGGAAACCGTACTGAACGGCGCTGCTGGCAGAGGACGCCCGGCCGAAAAGCATTACGCTCGCAGGATCCCTGCGATTTGAAATCCCCGAGGCGGTGTAGGCCTCTCCGGTGAAACCAACGTGGCCGGAGATGCCGGTCGCAGCCTCCGCGCCAACCCCTTGCGCCCAAGCAGGCCGATTACCCGCTGATCCAAGAGCTAGCGCCGCGCACAGCATGAAGCTGAACGCGGGAATCCTGCATTTAGATCTTCGTGGTTCCTTTTTCATTCTTGCCAGAATCCGGCGAGATTTTGTCCGCGCTACCCGACTTCAGGGACTCATCAGATCGAGTCAGGCCGCGCCCGTAGCGATGAATCGGGGGATCAGCACTTGAAT
>JAHHLP010000153.1 GCA_018679295.1 Rhodothermia bacterium | reverse complement strand
GTTATGACTCGGCGGGAACGCTTGCCGGCATCGCGGTCGAAGCCAGAGGCCAAGGGTATCAGGACGTGATACGCATTCTGTACGGATATGAGACCGGGTGCGAATGTATCGTGGGCATGAAGGTTCTGGAGAGCAAGGAGACGCCGGGCCTTGGCGACAAGATCGAAAAAGACGCGCGCTTCCTCGCTAACTTTGATTCTCTGGACGTGCGCATCGACGGGCCGGACGGCGAGTTGCTGCATCCAATCGTACTCGTGAAGAGCGGGGCAAAGACGGATGCGTGGGAGGTCGAGGCCATCACCGGTGCCACCGTGTCGTCGCAGGCAATAGCCGACATCATCGGAAGCAGCGCTGCAGCCATCGCACCAGTCCTGAAGAGAGAGACGGACGCATTCAGAGGGCAATCGTAGTGGATAACATCTCGATTAGCAGTCCGGAGCAGGCCAACCTTGACACTGTGCTGAAAGGGTTGTGGAAGGAGAATCCTGTTTTCGTCCAGGTGCTCGGGATGTGCCCCGTCCTCGCCGTAACAAACACCGTGATGAACTCGCTGGTCATGGGTCTTGCCACCATGTTTGTCCTCGTGTCGTCCAGCATATTTGTGTCCGCGTTTCGCAAGGTGATACCGCGGCAAGTGCGGATCGCCACCTACATCCTGATCATCGCGACCTTCGTTACCGTAGCGGACTACGTGATTCCAGCCATCAGCCTCGAGGTCCATCGGAGCCTCGGGGCATTCGTCGCGCTGATCGTAGTCAACTGTGTGATCCTGGGGCGGGCGGAAGCCTTCTCGTCAAAGAACCCAATCGGGAAATCCATTCTGGATGCACTCGGTATGGGGGCCGGATTCACCATCGCGATCGTGCTTCTTGGAATCGTTCGAGAACTGCTGGGCAATGGGACAATCCTCGACTTCCCGGTATTCGGTCCCGACTACGAGCCGTGGGTAGTGATGGTTCTACCCGGCGGGGCCTTCTTCGCGCTGGGGGCTTGGCTGCTGGTGTTCGCCTGGTTCAAGGAAAGAGGCAGCCAAAAGCAGAACGAGGTGGCCGCATGAACTCGGAATCGATCACCTTCGTCTTTATCAACGCGGCACTGATTAACAACTTTGTGCTTAGCGCCTTCCTTGGCATTTGTCCGTTCATTGGGGTCTCCAAGAAACTCGAGACCGCAAGTCGTATGGGGATGGCGGTCTTGTTCGTCATGCTGGTCAGCTCAGTGTGCGCTTTTGCAGTACACAAACTGCTGGTCATCATCGATGCGCAGTATCTGCAGCTCATTTCCTACATCGTCATCATCGCTTCGGCCGTTCAGCTCGTCGAGATGTTCATCCGCAAGTTCAGTCCCGTTCTTTTCCGTGCGCTCGGAATCTTCCTGCCCCTCATAACTACAAACTGCGCCATCCTGGGGCTCGCGCTTTTCCAGACCAGCAAGGATTACAACTTCGTTCAGGCTCTCGTGTATGCACTAGGAGCAGGCGCCGGATTCACCATAGCCATCGTCCTGATGGCCGGACTTCGAGAAGAGTTGGAGCTTTCGGACGTCCCGGGACTTGTGAAAGGAACGGGAATAGTCCTGATGCTGGCCGGACTGCTCTCTCTCACGTTTATGGGATTTGCAGGACTGGGAGGATAGGCTGATGCTTTACCATCTACTGATCACCCCGCTGCTGCTTGGACTGCTCATCGCATCCTGGATCGGTTTTCAGGCGTGGGTGCGAAAGCGATCCCCCGGAATGCGGGCCGACGCAGACGTGTTGCAAGGCAGGTTCTCGTGTGGGACCTGTTTCGAGTTCGAAAGCTGCCACGCCATGCTGACACAACCGGGCAAGGCGCCAACGGGTCGCGACACCGGACCACGAGACCGATCCGAAGGAGCCCGGGAGTCAATCGCCGACGCCAATATCGCGGAAATAAACCGTGTACATGAGATCACGCTCTGATGCTTCGTGCTCATGCAACCTGTTCACCAGGCCAGACAATCGGTCGCGAACCGATGGCAAGCTTGAGGTATCCGCCATGCGCTTCAGGTCACCCGTGATGCCGTCAAGCTCATCCAGAAACTCTCCGTGCTCGGCCTCGAGCATGTCAACGCGACGCCGCTCGTGTGGCGCCTTGGCGATGACGTCTCCCATGAAGCCGCCGTCTTCTTCGAGATCAAAGTGCTTAACGAGCACGTTCCGAAAGTCGCGAAGCTGCCACACGAGATCCAGCTTCCAGTCAGCGAACTCGCCGGAAGGCGGGCGCGCGAACGCGTCCGCTACGTTATCCATAAGCGTCCGCAGCGTCGCGTGCTCCTGCTCCACGCGATCTGCAATCGCTGAGTTCTTGTCTCCCATAATTGCTCACCCCCATTCGAGTTATTTTCGCTTGGACGAATGCGTGAGCCGGACGTTAAAGGGTACGAAAAGTGACGTGAGGTTGGTTTATGAATCGCCGTGAATGGCTAAAAATTCTTGCTGGCGGGACAGCCGCCGTAGCAGCCGGGACGACTGCAACGACGCTGCCATGGCTGGCCAACTCATCCGATACCGTAGCATACTACGCGGTCACTCCCAATCCCTCGCGCACCGCAGGACTCATACTTGCTGCCACGAACACACCGGCCTCGTCGATCACCATTGGCGCCCGACAAATCGCACCATCGGCGACGGACATCACCATCGTTCGGAACGGAGTCGTGGTCGACCCGACCTCTTCGGAGGCCCCCGCTGCTCTAGGTCAGTTAGCCCACGAGCTGCGTGGGTATAGGATGCCGGCGACTCATCTCGTGTCTCTGGAGCCGGCGCACGAATCCCGTCGGCGCGATCCTGATCGGGTAGTCTTTGAAGTGGACGGCCGCATCGTTGAATCGATCGATCGAAATGGCGAATACAACCGCATCACAATCGCTGGCGCCGCGGGCGACACGGTCTTCAGTCTGCGGAAGGGAGACCTGCGGGTGGTGTCATCGTCCTGTCGCCACAAATTGTGCATGCGCTGCGGCACCGTGCGGTCGGGACGGATCATCTGCGCCCCGAACCGCCTTTTGGCGAGCGTCGGCGATGGGTACCCGGCGGGACTCGATACAATCACTGGTTGACAGCCGGCAGCCACGGTCAATCTATTTGACGTCTCACCATAGTAGCGCCTTGTTGCATTCCGTCATTTCGGCCTTACCGCTTGCATTGCCAATCGCGTTAGTGATCGCGATGGCGTCCTGCACACCGGACGATCGCTCGCCGCATCGAGTAAGCCGGTTTGCCATGGGCACCATGGTCGAGTACACGATAGCGGCAGAGTCCGCCGCAGACTCGCGGAGGGCAATCGAGGCTGCACACCGCGAGATTGAACGTGTTTCGACCCTTCTTTGGGAAGAGGACAGCGCCAGCACCATCTATCGTTTCAATCGGGCGCGGGATACCGTGCGGGCGTCTGCCGAGGTCGCTTCGTTCCTCGACCGATCGCGCGAGTACCATACCGACACCCGCGGGGCTTTCGACGTAACCATCAGGCCCGTCATGGATCTTTATCAGTTCGGGAACGAAGATGCGCAACCGCCACGTTCCGACGACCTATCATCGGCAATCCAAAGCGTTGACATGACGGCGTTCTCGGTCGACACGTCGGGCATCCTTAGAAAGAGTCGGCCTGAGATTTCGCTGGCCGTTGGTGGCGTTGCAAAAGGCTATGCCGTCGACAGGGCGGTTGCCATCTTGAAAGGGGCCGGCATAAGAAGCGCCGTCGTCAACGCGGGCGGAGACCTGTATTGCCTTGGCACCAACGAGGGGAAGCCTTGGCGCGTTGGAGTGCGAGACCCTGACGACGCAAGTTCCGTCATCCATGTCCTCCATGTTACCGACGCGGCCGTCGCGACCTCGGGCGACTATCAGCAGTACTTTGACTACGAAGGAGTTCGATACCACCACATCCTGAACCCCGAGACAGGAAGACCGGCTCGAATGGTGCGCAGCGCAACTGTGATCGCACCCA
>JAHHLP010000202.1 GCA_018679295.1 Rhodothermia bacterium | reverse complement strand
GCCCATGACCTCGCCCTTTTGACGGAGCGTTCTTCAGAGGCAGGCGGTGTTCGGCGCGGAGATGTTCGTCCCGGTGACGTCGTCATGGTCAAGACGCGTAATTCGGTGTATGCGGTTCGCTTTGTTGATGGCGGAACCTACTCTGTGTCTGGCGGCTGGTTTGATCAGCAGTTCGGCAAGCCCATCCAGACCACGATCGCTGGCTGCACGTGGGGAGGGTCTGTCCTTCAGCGCGACCTTGTGGCCGCTTGCGGGATGCACCTCGAGTTTGGCAACCGCGTGGTAACGTCCGCCATTCAGATGGTCTGCCACTTCCGAGGGCAGACGCTCAATTAGCCGACAGCTGACCGTGGCTGCAGAGGCCTTGGTCGGTGGGGATCACTCTCTAATGTGATTGTCGCCAATGACTACCCACTTGTAGGTAGTCAACTCCTTCAGACCCATCGGTCCTCGCGCGTGGAGCTTCTGCGTGCTTACGGCCACTTCGGCTCCAAGACCGAATTGCCCTCCGTCCGTGAAACGGGTACTGGCATTCACGTAAACCGCTGCCGAGTTCACTTCGGCAACAAACTGCTCGGCGTTTGACCAGTCGTTCGTGAGAATGCTGTCGGAGTGCTCCGTGCTGTGTTCGCGAATATGGTCGATCGCTTCGCGCAAGTCATCTACGATTTTGACTCCCAATATCAGGGCGAGCCACTCCTGATCGAAGTCAGAATCGCCCGCCTCAAGCACGGTTAGATTATCAACTTTGCCGGCAAGGATCTCATAAGCTGGAGGAGTGGCGCGAATCTCGACCCGGCTTGCAGCGAGTCTGCGCGCCGCCTTGGGGAGGAAGTCGTCAGCCACGGACCGGTGCACCAGAAGCGAATCAAGAGCATTGCAAACACTGGGTCGCTGCACCTTGGCGTTCTCCACGATGTCGACGGCGCGCTCCAGATCGGCGGTTTCATCGACGAAGATGTGGCAGATGCCGATGCCTCCTGTAATGACCGGGATCGTGCTTTGCTTTCGGCAAAGCTCGTGTAGCTTCGGCCCACCCCGAGGGACGATCATGTCAACGTAGTCGTCTAACCTGAGCAACTCGGTCACCAAGGCACGATCCGTGTCATCGATATACTGCACTGCGTCCTCAGGCAGGCCGGATTTGAGCAGCGCATCACGAATGACATTCGCCAACGCGACGTTGCTGCGCAGCGTCTCGCTTCCTCCGCGAAGGATAACGGCGTTCCCGGTTTTTATACAGAGTGCGGCGATGTCTATCGTGACGTTGGGGCGCGCCTCATAGATGACACCGATGACTCCTATCGGGATTGCTCTCTTGCTGATGCGCAACCCATTCTCCAGAACGCGGCTCTCGGAGTCGGCGCCACACGGATCAGGAAGTTCGATGATCGTTCGCGTGTCGGCTGCGAGCGAGGCGATGCGCTCCGGCGTAAGCGTGAGCCGGTCCAGCAGGGCATCGCTGAGCCCGTTGGACCGGCCGTCTTCGACGTCCAGCCGATTCTGCTCAAGAATCTCGTCGGCTCGCTTTTCAATTTCGTCTGCGATGGCCGCGAGGCCCGCGTTCTTTCGCCTCGTCGACAGGCTGGCCAATACGCGGGAGGCATCGCGTGCCGCGCGCCCCATCTGCCGCAAGTCGATTCCTGAAGTTACCTGCATCTTTCTGTGTGGTCAGGTGACAATCATGTCGTTACGATGGATGGCGACCGGTCCGTACGCGTATCCCAGGCGGCCTTCGATATCCGACGACTGGAGGCCTGCGATTCTCTTCAATTCGGTCGACCCATACCGGGCGATGCCGCGAGCAACTTCCTCGCCCCCGGGTCCGATGACCACGATCGTGTCGCCGCGATCAAAATTCCCATCGACTGATACTACGCCGGCCGGTAGCAGACTGCTCCCGCGACGGGAAAGGGCGCGTGCGGCACCTTCGTCAATCATGATGCGTCCTTCCGACCGTGACCCTGCGAGGATGTGCTTCTTTCGCTGCTCCAAATGGGTTTCCAAAGCCGCGAAAAGAGTGCCCACGGACTCCCGATTTGCGGCCCGCAAAACGACGTTTTCAGCATGTCCTGAAGCGATTACGACTTCGGCACCTGCGCGGCGGGCCGTGTCTGCCGCCTGAAGCTTGGTCATCATTCCTCCGACCCCCAAACCCGACGAGCTCGTACCCGCCGCGGACCGCAACGTGGCATCGATCGCCTTGACCTCGGGGATGAGTTCGGCGTTTTGATCCGCCACCGGGTCGGAGGTAAAGAGGCCCGACTTGTCGGTCAGCAACAGCAAGAGATCGGCTTCGCTTATGACAGTTACAAGCGCCGAGAGGTTGTCGTTGTCACCGACGCGTATTTCGGATGTGGCCACGGCATCATTCTCGTTCACGATTGGAACGATGCGGTGTTGCAGAAGGGCTTGAAAGGTGTCGCGCGCGTTCAGGAAGCTGAGCCGGTTTCTAGCGTCGGCCCCGGTGAGGAGCACTTGACCCACACGAATACTGTAGATGTCGAACAGCTCCTCCCATACGCCCATCAGGGTGGACTGTCCAACGGCGGCGAGCATTTGCTTGTGTGCGACAGTGTGATCGAGTTCCGGGAAGCCAAGCCTTTCCCTGCCGGCAGCGATGGCTCCCGAGGAGCAGATCATGATCTCGATCCCGCGCGCATGCAAGTCGGCACACTGACGAACCAGCTCTACCATGTGCCGCCGGTCCAGAGTCTGACTCCCTCCAGTAAGGACGCTCGTACCGATCTTGACAACAATCCTTCCGTACATGTGAGCGTCACCTTGCTACTGCAAAGGGTCGGACGATCGGCTTGCCCAGACCGGTAAGTCGCAGCAGGTAGGTGCCACTCGCCAGGTCGTCTGACTTCAATTCGAACTCATGTCTTCCCGAAGAAAAGGTACCTCGAGCTATCCGAAAAGCTTCACGTCCGAGCGCGTCGTAAACGGTGAAGTCGATACGGGCTGGGCGTGATATGGTGATTATCACGCTCCCACGATCGCGCAACGGGTTGGGATATATGGGATGCACGACGACCTCGCCCGGCACCGTCGGGAGATCCACCCCGACACCTGTTCCGCCATCCGGTTGATACGTGATTCTGTTGACGCGTGCATCAGGATTATTCCCGCCGAAGCCGTCGCCCCACTCGACGACATAGAGCGAACCGTCAGGTCCGACATGCATGTCAATCGGACGTTTGAATGTGGTTGACGGAAGAAAATCGTTGATGGCCAGAACTTCTCCGTCGTCATTGAGCTGAACCTCTTTGATCCATGCCCTGCGCCAGTCATAAATGAAGAGAGCGCCATCAAAGTAGGAGGGAATAGCTCCGGGAGGGCATTGAGAGTCGAACTGATACACGGGACCGGCCATCGCCGTCCTTCCCGGTCCCGGTGTTATCTCCGGAAACTCGACGGATGGGCCGTAGGGATACCAGATCCACGCGGGCTGCGCCGGCGGCAGCGCCGACGAACCGGTGTTATTTGGCGAATCGTTAGTCGGCATCAAGCACACAAACGATCTCCCTGAAGCCGTCGTGGCGAAATCGTAATCCCGGTACGTCTTGTTGTTTGCGATGCAGTATGGCCAACCAAAGTTGCCGGCGGCACGCGCCTGATTCCATTCGTCGTAGCCCCGCGACCCTCGAAGAAAGCTATCCTCCGATGCATCGGGACCAACATCACCCCAGTACACCCAGCTCGTGACCGGGTCGATTGAGATGCGAAACGGGTTGCGAAGTCCCATCGCGTAGATCTCCGGCCTTCCGGCGGATCCCTCAGTAGGGAAGAGGTTGCCCGTGGGGACCGAGTACGTGCCGTCAGGCTCCGGTTTGATCCGGAGTATCTTGCCGCGAAGATCAGCGACGTTCGACGACGACTTCTGGGCATCCCAGGGCCCTCGGCCGGCTCGCTCGTCTATCGGTGCGTAGCCGTCGGACTCGAACGGGTTCGTATTGTCGCCGGTTGAGATGTAGAGGTTGCCGTCGGGGCCAAACTCAAGGTCGCCCGCGGAATGGCAGCACTGCTCACGCTGCACCGGAATGGTGAGCAGGATCTTCTCGGTTGAGAGATCGATCAGATTGCCATCCAATTGAAACCGCGATACGCGCTGCTCCGCGGTGAGGGCGGGAGAATAGAAGAGGTATAGCCAGCCGTTCGTATCGAAGTCGGGGTCGAGGACAATTCCCAGCAGTCCATCCTCGAAGCCCGAGAAGACAGTGAGCTGACCAGCGGTGGTCAGCGAACCGGCGGACGGATCAAACAGCCGAATACGTCCTGTACGCTCTATGATGAACACGCGACCGTCCGGTGCGGCTGCCACGCCCATCGGATTGGAAGGACTCTCGTCGATAACCTCGATTCGATAGCTGCTTTCGATAGTAGCCTGACAGTCTCCTGGCGCGGCGCCGGTGGCGTAGTTGATGCCGCCCAGCAGGTGGTCCCTGTACAGCGGCTCATCGTAGCTCTCCGCAGTGTGTCCCCCTCCGGTGTACCAGGC
>JAHHLP010000271.1 GCA_018679295.1 Rhodothermia bacterium | reverse complement strand
ACTACATCGGGACCCTGATCAAGGACCTCGCCGAGCGTGAGCAGGCCATTCTCGGCCTTGACTACTACGAAAACTTGACGCTGCGCGAGATTGCCGCGCTCCTCAGCCTTACCGAGGCCCGCATATCACAAATCCTCGGGAAGATCCTGAAGACGCTGCGCGCGAGATTAGCCAAGACCCAGGCCAGGGCCGCTTAATGGATCGTCGGACGCCGCCGGTTCGATGTCGTTAAGCTTGTGCGAACCCGAAAACAATTGCGCACACGGACGGTATATTGGTGCTCTCCCGCGGGTGCGGTCCGGTGAGGATGTGGTCGGCTTACCACCTCCTTCCAGGTGTGAGGTTTGCCTTGCACAGGAGTCGCCTCGCTGCCAAGTCTCCAGTCAGCTTCCCAAAGGTAGGGTGTAGTCATGGGCCTCATGACAAAAATGCGGGATAACACAGGAGCCGTCCTGTGGATTCTCGTCGTTGCATTCGGCATCATCTTCATGTTGCAGGACACCAACGTGTTCGACGTAATCGGCGCGACCGGTAACGTCATCGGCAAGGTAAACGGCCAGGATATTACGCTCGAGGAGTACAACAACTACGTCAACAATCAGGTTGAAGCGTACCGCCAGCGGACGGGCGAGTCTATGCCCCCACAGGCGCTGGATTCGGAGCGGGATCGGGTCTTTAATGAACTGATTGACGATCGTTTGCGCGAGCAGGAGATGAACCGGCTCGGGATCGAGGTGACGGACGATGAGGTCAGGCAAATGGTTCTTGGGGATCAGCCCCATCAGATCATCCGCACGTTCTTTGGCGACGGACAGGGAAACGTTGATCAGGCCGTACTGCGCAACTTCATCGAAAACCCGGATGCGCGTGAGGACTTGATACGGATCGAGGACTACCTCAGGACCGAGCGGCGGCGAGAGAAGCTTGACCAGTTGATCGGTGCCACGATCCGTGTAACTGAGCAGGACATTATTGACGAGCACCGACGGCAGAACGCCCGAGTCGACGTGCGTTTCGTATCGCTGCCATATGCCTCCGTTCCCGACAGCGCAATCTCCGTGACGGAGCGTGACCTTGAGCGTTTCTATGACGATCACCGGGACGAGTTTGAGCGCAAGCGTGCCTACACACTGTCCTACGTGAAAATCTCGAAGGCACCGACCGCGTCCGATTCCAGTGCAATTATCGAAGAGATTGAGCGCCTCAAGCCACGCTTCGAGAGCGCCGAGGACGACTCACTGTTTCTGGTACAGAATTTTTCCGAACGACCGTACACGGATGCCTATTTCCGGCGTGACGAGTTGGATGACGAGATCGCCGATGCCGTCTTTTCCAATCCTTCTGAGGGCGAAGTGATCGGACCGGTCGCGTCAGGCGGCGCCATCCACTTGGTCAAGATCATTGACGTTGCTCCCGCAGACGAGAAATCAGTCAAGGCGCGGCACATTTTGATTCGGGCAGCCGAAGGCGATGACGAGCGTCGTCAGTATGCCAGAGACCTGGTCGCATCAATCAGAGATCGTATTCAAGCGGGTGAGGACTTTGCCGAACTGGCCCAGAAGCTATCGGACGACCCGCAGTCGGCACAGCGAGGTGGAGACCTCGGCTGGTTTGGCCCGGGCCGGATGGTCAAGCCATTCGAGGAGGCGGCCTTCAGCGCTCGTATTGGCCGATTGGTCGGACCAGTCGAGACGCAGTTTGGTTACCACCTGATCGAGGTGACGGATCAGTCCTCCAGACAGGTCAAGATTGCTGACTTCGCACTCAACCTTACTCCGTCAGTCGCCACACTAAGTCGAATCGAGGAAAACCTCGGTGATCTCAAGTTCTTTGCTGAGGAGGAAGGTGACTTCCGATCTGAAGCGGATCGCCGTGACCTCCCCGTGCAGAGCGTTCAGATTGAGGACGGACAGCAGTTCATTCCGGGAATTGGTAACAGCAGGGTCCTCACGAACTTCCTGGAGACGGCGGACGAAGGTGAGCTAAGCCCGGTCGTCGAACTGAACGACGATTTCATTGTGGCCCGCGTTGACCGTATTCAGGAGGCGGGCTATCGCCCCTTTGATGAGGTGAGAAACGAACTCGAACCACGAGTGCGACTGGCTAAGAAGAAGGAGGTCCAGGTGTCCAAGCTGGAGGCTGCACAATCGGGCGATCTCGAATCGACTGCAGCCTCGGTTGGCTCCTCCGTGCGTGTGGCAAACGGATTGACAATGGCCAATCCAGTCGTAAGTGGTCTGGGAAGAGAACCACAGCTGGTAGGGGCCGCATTCGGCTTGGGCGAGGGCGAGCGTTCCGGCGTCATCGAGGGTCAGAACTCGGCATACATCATCGAGGTAGTCTCCCTCGCGGAGCCATCGGCCATCTCGGACACGCAGAAGTCGCAGATTCGAAATCAGCTACTCAGCCAGCAGCGCAACCAGGTCCAGCAACGATGGCTTGCCGCGCTGCGGGACCAGGCGGACATCACCGACAATCGCCGAATATTCCTACAGTAGCGGAATGCCG
Organism: Rhodothermia bacterium; assembly: GCA_018679295.1. Lineage (GTDB taxonomy): Bacteria > Bacteroidota > Rhodothermia > Rhodothermales > JABDKH01 > JAHHLP01. The sequence goes on along the minus strand of JAHHLP010000271.1, from coordinate 1,603 downwards.
CCAACGGCAGGCCCTCACTTCAGCTCAAAGGTTCCGCGGAATACCTGACGCGCCTCTCCTTCGAGGTAGAGTTCGCTTATTTCGCCGGCAGCGGTTGTGAGCCCGACGGTCAGCACACCGCCGCGCATCTGGACGCCAAGCGTCTTCTCCGGAAGGCTTCGCTGCGACACAGAGGCGATAGCGATCGCGACGGCTCCTGTTCCGCACGCGAGCGTTTCGGACTCCACACCCTTCTCATACGTACGCGCCCTGATCGCTGGAACGCCCGCGCCGGCGCGGGACAGCTGTGCGAAATTGACGTTGGTGCCGTTGGGTTCGAATTGCGGCAAAAGGCGTATCTCCCTTCCAATTGATTCGACGTCAACGCCCTCCAGGTCGTCGACGAAAGTGACGACGTGCTCTGTACCGGTCCACAGTTGATGTAGTTCGAGCCGTAAACCGCTCTGTAAGGTTACCGAAATCGCATTCGTCCCGAGTTTAGGCAAAGGTTTCGGCATCCATAAACGAACACTATTTCGGGAAGGACCAATCTCGGCCTGATAAACCCCGGCGTCCGTGTCGAACGTTTGCCGCTGGCCCGCCACTCCAGCACCGTGAGCAAAGAGCGCAATACAGCGGGCGCCATTTCCGCACATCGTACCTTGCGTTCCGTCCGCATTGCGATATCTCATCCGGAAGTCCGCGGCGTCGGTCGACGGTGCTTCGAGGGCTAGAAGCCCGTCCGCCCCGATCCCCGTCCTGCGTGAACAGAAAGTTTCGGCAATCTCCCCAAGCTCATCGGGCGTGAAGTGGAAGAAGCGATTGTCCAAAACGATAAAGTCGTTTCCGGCCCCTTCCATTTTTGTAAATTCGACTATCAGCAATCGCTTCATCTGAAGACATCTGCTAACCAATATTCGCTGCGCCCTCGCGGACCGGTCCGCTGAGTCGTGGCAAACATAGCAATCTCTGAGGACCCACCAACTATTGCCCGATAAAGAACTAACGATAGAGGCTGTTGAGCCACTTCTGCTATTCGGCTTCAACGACGTGTATCTCCGAAAAGTCGAAGCCGCCTTCCCGGACGCACGCATCACGGCGCGCGGTAACCAGGTCCGCGTCAGTTCGGATTCGTCGGCTCTCCTCGAACAGATTGAACGGGTGTTCGAGGAGCTAACCCTGGTCCTGAGCCGCCACGGTAACCTTACAGAGAACGACGTTGACACCGTTCTCTCCCTGTTCGCGGCTCCAAAGGCTGCGCGGACCGGAAACGGTTCACCGGACGGACATGTCGTCTTGTACAAACCGGATGGCGGAACGATCAAAGTTCGCACACCCAATCAGGTCCGCCTTGTAGAAATGGCAAGGCTTCATGACGTTGTGTTTGCAATCGGGCCGGCTGGAACCGGGAAGACATACATTGCAGTTGCCCTTGCCGTGGCTGCCCTCAAGTCGCGACAGGTTCGCCGGATTGTCTTGTGCCGGCCCGCCGTCGAAGCCGGTGAGCGGCTTGGCTTCTTGCCCGGCGACTACCGCGAGAAAGTAGATCCATACCTGCGCCCCCTGTATGACGCGCTGGAGGACATGATTCCGCGGGACAAACTCAGCCAGTACATGGAGCAGA
>JAHHLP010000198.1 GCA_018679295.1 Rhodothermia bacterium | reverse complement strand
AACGGCGTGACCGGTCCCAAGAGCCTCGTGCTGGACCGCGAAGGACGCCTCGATGTCACGCCCGGAACATATCTCCCGAAGCTGATCGCGGATTCCCTCCGGGAAGTCCGGACCAAGGACGAAAACCCCTTCGGTTATCGGATCCGGTAGGACGCGGCCGAAGGTGTCCACAATCCTGGCAACCATCGATTTGCCGCGAACGTTGAGAAGCGGTTTTGGGGTCACGTGAGAGTGGGGACGGACACGCGTTCCGCGTCCCGCCATGGGGATGATCAGCTTCATGTGAAAGTGGGAGAGTGCTCGAGAGTGGACTATTTTTGAAGATAGTCAACGCAGCATTTTGCGACAGAATCGAGGAAAACATCTAGTCACCTTGCACTACTAAACTGACCGACTGTGTCCAGCGCCGTGGTCAACCCACCGTTGCTCATTCCCATTCAGAATTGCTTATTATGAGTTGTTTTTAACGGTCACCGTGCTTTCGGCACGGCGTTCGATTCCGGCGAAGTCCCACTACTTCACCAAACCTGATGTAAACGATGAAGACTTTTCAAAGGAAGATATCAAGCTATATCCTGGTGGCCCTGCTTGCGTCGGGCGGCGTCTTGACTGGCGGTTGCTCCAACACGAGCAAGACGACAAAGGGTGCAGGCATTGGCGCCGGGGCCGGGGCCGTGATCGGCGGCATAATTGGTAGCAGGTCGGATAACACCGCCAAAGGAGCCATCATTGGGGCGGCGGTTGGTGGTACGGCTGGAGCCGTCATCGGCGCGCAGATGGACAAGCAGGCCGAGGAACTCGAGGAGGAACTTGAGGGGGCCGAGGTGGCGCGCGTCGGCGAAGGCATCCAGGTTGTCTTTGACTCAGCCATCCTGTTCGCCTTTGACTCGGCGGAAATCAAGCCGGATGCCAAAGAGAACCTGTCGCGACTTGCCGCCAGCCTGCAGGAGTATCCAAATACCGACCTGATGATCGTAGGCCACACCGATGCCACAGGGCCGGAAGATTATAACCTCGAGCTGTCGGAACGGCGGGCGGATGCAGCCATGGCCGTTCTGATCACTAATGGGGTTGCTCCCGCGCGGGTTCTGACTGAGGGCAGGGGCGAGACCGAGCCAATCGCCACCAACGAAACCGCCGAAGGTCGCAAGCTGAACCGGCGGGTAGAGGTAGCTATCTACGCCAATGAGGAGTACCGTGAGCAGCTTGAGCAAGGTTGACTTTCTCGATGCAGCGGACCGGATGGAGGGTCGTCCCACGGGCGACCCTTTTTCCGTTTCACATCGATTACGTAAAACGTAGCGCACTGGAGAAATGAACGCACCACCGCATAAGGAACTGAGTCGCCGGGAGGTTGAAGCCTGGCAGCAGAGCAGGATAAAGGACCTCTGGCGCATCTTTAGGATCATGTCCGAGTTCGTCGAGGGGTTCGAGAAGATGTCAGAAATGGGGCCTTGCGTTTCCATATTCGGCTCAGCGCGAACCAAGCCCGGAACGAAGTACTACAAGCTCGGCGAAGACGTCGCAAAAGAGCTGGTCCGCCGGGGATTCGGCGTGATCAGCGGCGGCGGGCCGGGCATAATGGAAGCGGCCAACAAGGGTGCGCAGGAAGCCGGAGGAGACTCGGTCGGACTCAACATCGTCATCCCTCACGAACAGGAGGGCAACCCGTTTGTCGATCGGGACAAGTTGATCAACTTCGACTTCTTTTTTGTCCGGAAGGTGATGTTCTCTAAGTACTCGCAGGGCTTTATTGTACTTCCGGGAGGCTTCGGAACGATGGATGAACTCTTCGAGGCGCTAACGCTGATACAAACCGACAAGGCGACCCGGTTTCCGGTGGTACTGCTCGGAACTGAATTCTGGGGAGGGCTCGTCGATTGGGTTCGCGATCAAATTCTCGGCAACGGCAACATCTCCGACCAAGACATGGACCTGTTCTACCTCACGGACGACTATCGTGAGGCTGCACAGATCATTGACGATTTCTACAAGGAGCATCTGCTCAGCCCCAACTATTGAGCCGGAACGCCGGGAACTCGGAAATGGGTGACCTCTTTTTTATACATTGATGGGGCTCTTTTGCGCGCATTGCTGAACATGAAAATGCCTCAAGAATTGCCTTTCTTGTTAAGGTCGTCGCGCCGCTTTATGTATCTTTGATGCGCTTGGGGAGGGCGGCTCGCTGATTGAGGCAATTTTGGATCATCGATTTCGTTTGATCCGAGAGTGCTTCGGCACAGTTGTGGCGTGTACGTCACGTGCGTACTGCTAGCCGCGTGCGCATCCATTGGAGACAACGAAGAAGAAACCATACTCGAAAAAATGAGAATCACAACGCCAATGCGAGCGACAGGACTTGTCAGATTCGTAATCCGCGGTATGCTCGCGGGTGTCGTCCTTCTCTCGCTAGGAAACACCACCGCCTACGGACAGGATTACAAAGAATCCTACAACGAGGCCCTCGCGGCAGCCAATGCCAAGGATTACAACACGGCATATCAGAAGTATCAGGAGGCTGCGGATCTCGCCAAGGCCGAGGGAGATTCCGAGGTGGCCGAAAAGTCGTTGAAGGTACTGTCCCAACTCGACAAGATTTTTGGGAGCCGGCAGTATAAGCGGGGCAACTACGAAGAGGCCCTTACCTACTTCAACAAGGGCATTGCTCACAATCCGGAATATGCTGCCAACTACTACAACAAGGGGTTGGCTCTCAAGAAGCTCAACCGGGTCGATGAGGCGATGGAGACGTTGAAGTCGGCGGCCGGGATGAACGATCGTAAGGTCGCGCGTCAGGCCGAGGAAGCGATCCGCTCGCACTATCACGCTGAGGCTTCCCGGCATGTTGCCAAGGAGAGTCCGCGTCCCTCAGACGCTGACCAGGCGCTCGCCGCGCTAGCCGAGATGGAGTCTTTTGCTTCCCCCGATGCTGACTCGTACTACTACATGGCAACAGCCGCAAGCATCAAGGGCAATTACGCGCAGGCGATTGATTTCGCGGATAAAGCGCTTGAGATGCACCGAGGCGGTCGGAGCGACAAGGCCAAGATCTACTTCGTGAAGGCCGAGGCGCTCATGTATTCAGGCAACGTCGACGCTGCGAAGTCCGAGTTCAGGAATGCTGCGTTCGGTTCGTATAAGGCGTCCGCTGAGCACTACATCGAGACGCTTTAGGAATCGACGCCAGCTTGATTGGCAAGAAGCCCGGCACCGTGAGGTGTCGGGCTTTTTTGTTCACGGGAGATCGGTGCGATGGTAATTGCCAGGATGACGACACTTGCGTCATTGCCGCGCAGGCGGCAACCCACAGGTAAACTCAACCTTCCATGGGTCCCGGCTCGGAGGTGCACCCGCGAAAGCGGGTGGCCGGAATGACGCGGAATGGCAGGGATGCCCTCGCGAATGTCATTGCCGCGGACGCGGCAACCCATGAGACCTGCAGGCTACCTCGACGTCACTTGGGTTCCGGCTCGTTGGCCGGAATGACGAGTGGTCGGGATGACGAAAAAGGTCGTCGTTGCCGCGGAAGCGGCAATCCATTGAACGTCCAGCGAGCCTCAACCTTCCATGGGGTTCCGGCTCGTTGGCCGGAATGACGAGTGGTCGGGATGACGAAAAAGATCGTCATTGCCGCGGAAGCGGCAATCCATTGAACGTCCAGTGAGCCTCAACCTTCCATGGGGTCCCGGC
>JAHHLP010000255.1 GCA_018679295.1 Rhodothermia bacterium | reverse complement strand
ATCCTGATCACAGGAATGCCGCCGAGAACCTGACGCTCGCTCGTGACGCCTTAAGCGATAGATAGCGAGTGTGCTCGCGATTCGCCGGGCTGAGACATTTTCGCGGGATTCCGGCTCTCCTCGTTCCGCGCATTCTCCCTTCTTTCCGCCCATTCTCACCCCTTCTTAACCATCGCGCACACGTCCCGATTCGATATTTCATCCATCTCACCCGAACCGTCATTACTACCCACCAATCAACAAGCAGCCCCATGAAACGGTACGGACTGAAGATACTTGCGGCCGTTACGGTCGTACTCGCTATGGCGTTTCCCGCGAGAGCACAGGAAGCGGAAGATGCCCCACCGCCACCGCCACCGGAAGGCTGGCAGCCTTCGGCAGCCCTAAAGGTCGCCGGCTCGCAGGTCGGATTCTCGAACTGGCAGGGCGGTGGAATCAACTCGCTAGCCGTGACTGGCGGTATTGAAGCGCTCGCCACGAAGGAGACGGTGCGCACCAAGCAGAAACTCAGCGGTCGCTTCGGACTCGGAGGGATCAAGCAGGACACGCTCGACCTTCGGAAGTCGGAAGATATTCTGCAGGGTAGATACTCGGTACGCTACAAGGGAGACGGATTTCTTGCCAAGTGGAATCCCACGTTTGCAGCGGAGCTTCGCACGCAGTTCCTCGAGGGCTTCGACTACGGTGTGCAGCCCGAAGCGAAGGTATCCGACTTCTTCGCGCCTGCCTACGTCACCCAGGCGCTCGGCCTGACGTACGCCGTCAACGGCTGGTTCACGCAGCGCTTTGGCTTGGGTGCCAAGGAGACGATCGTCCGCATCGAAGAGCTCCGCGGTCTGTATGGACTCGACATGGACGAAAGCATGCGGTTCGAGGCTGGTCTGGAGTCGCACACGGAAGTCGATCGCAACCTCGCAGAGAACATCAACTACAAAAGCGTTCTCTCGCTCTTCGCCGCGTTCGGCAATCCCGACAAGCCAGACGCGATCTGGGAGAACCTGATCACGATGAAGGTCAACGACTGGCTCCAGACGAACTTCGAGCTCGTGCTGCTGTACGATGACGATGTAAGCAGCAAGGTGCAGCTGAAAGAAGTCTTCTCGGTCGGCGTTACCTTCCTGCTGCTCTGATCGTCTGGACCACGTAACACCGTTCCACTCTGAGTGACCTGCGGCTAATCGGATCTTCGCGGCCGACGCGCATCGCCGTTGTCGTTTATTCGGCTACGGCGATCGCACTTTGGCCGGTTCCGCTGCTGAATACGCTGCACGTGGAGTCGGCGGCGGTCGTTGCCCTGATCGGCTTCTTTACGTCGGGCGTCTCGTCGATTGTCCTTCTGCGTCGCGGCTTTCGACTCGCACCGGTCGTCGTTGCACAGGTGTGCCTGCTGCTCGTTCCGCTCGTGCTGCTGATTCTCGCCCGACTATGGGCGCCGGCCTGCTCGGTCGCCGTCGGGCTCATGTTCTTCGGCCTCTTTCCGGTCGTCAGCGTTGTGCTGGCCTCGGCTCTGGGTGGCTTCATCAACGCGCTGGAGGTGAAGCGCCCGGTCGTGATTTTTGTCGCGGTAGGTGCAGCGGTCTGCATGCTCACACCGATCTACGACCTGGGCCTGCACCCACAACTCTACACGTACAACCACGTTTTCGGTGGCGTCCTCGGGCCGATCTATGACGAGGAGTTGGCCATTCGGCCGGGCCTCTTCGCCTTTCGGCTGATGACCTTGGTATGGGCGGCGCTCTTCTTTCTTGCCGGAGCAATGCTTCGAAGGCGAGCTGGCTTTGGAAGTCCTCTAACAGCCGGGGCGGTTGCGGCCACGGCGGCGCTGGCGATCGGCTATTTCCATTCAGACGACCTGGGCTGGAACACGACGCACGATCTTCTTCAGGATCAGCTGAACGACACAAGGCTTACGGAGCACTTTGAAATGCATTTCGACGACCGCGCATTTCTGCCCGGCGAACTCGAGATGCTGGCCTCTGAGATGGAATTCAGGTACGCGTCGATCTCGGAGCGGCTGGACACGGAAGTACCCCGGAAAATCCTCGTCTATCTGTATCCGACCGCTGCGCTCAAGGGCTGGCTGACAGGATCTCGATATACAAGCGTCACCCCGGTTTGGCTACCTCGTCCGCAGATTCACATGCTGGCGCGCCGCACCGAAGAGAGCTTTGATCATGAGCTTGTACACGTG
>JAHHLP010000273.1 GCA_018679295.1 Rhodothermia bacterium | reverse complement strand
CTCTCAGAATGATCTTCGGCGAGGATGCTGTGTCGGCATGGATCGGCCGATCGATATACACTCTTGACGCCATCGGGCCCTATCTGAAGCCCTTGATCGAACGCATGCTCTCGGAAGGTCAACCCTTCGAAGCCCGCGAATCCTGCTACGCGCCCCGGCCCGAATCCCCCAACATGTGGGTGCGCGTATCGGGCACCTCTATCCGGAACATGGATGGTCAGGTGGCCGGCGGCGTCATCACCGTCCAGAACGTTACGGATGTCAAGAGGGCCGAGGCGGTGCTCGAGCGTGAACGAGACCGTGCAGATGCGGACAGCCGCATGAAGACTGAGCTTATCGCCACGTTAAGTCATGAACTGAGGACGCCGGTGGGGACAATTCGTGGCTATGCAGAAATGCTCGACGACCACATCACCACGCACGGGTTTTCCGATAATCAACTCATAGAGTTTGTCGCGGCCGTTCGGGAGCGTGCCAGTGACCTTGAGCGACTCGTGTCGGACCTGATCGAGTTCGCACATCTCGAAACCGGACTGATATCGATTCAGCGTCAGGAGCTGCGGCTCGACGAAGTAGTGAGAGACGTCGTCGACAACTGCGTTTCACAGTTTGAAAACCCGGTCGATGTCGACACCGATCTCTCGTCCGGAGTGTATTGCATCGCAGACGGCGAGCGGCTAAAGGCCGTTCTTGTGCGAGTGATCCATAATGCTCTCAAGTTCACTGCCGAAGGCCGCGTGACAATACGGACGGATCGTGTGGATGACTGCGGGCGCATCCAGATTCAGGACACTGGCATCGGCATAGATCCGGAGTACGTGGCGAGCATCTTTGATCCGTTCGCCCAGGCCGATCCTGTGCTCAATCGGCGATTTGAGGGGGCTGGTTTGGGTTTGGCTGTCTCGAAGAGAGTAATTGCACGGATGGGCGGCAACATCATCGTACGAAGCCGACAGGGTCACGGGACCACTGTCATCATCGAGCTTCCGTCAACGGGCGATCAGGACGCCGACTGAGTGTCGTTCGCCTCCAGGGCCAAGCGTATGTTTCGCTTGAGTCCGTCGTACCGAGCGCGTTTCACAGGGTTGTTTCGAAAGCGTTTTCGGTATTCATCGAGGTCGATTTCGATCCACTCCTGGAGGGATGTGTCAACTACTCCGGCGCGCGGCAGAAACGCTGGGTCGCGCGTCGGCTTGGCAAACTTGTTCCATGGGCAAACGTCCTGGCAGATGTCGCATCCAAAAATCCATCCGCCGAAAAGGGAGGCCAGCTCAGCAGATATGTCGTCTTCGCGGTGCTCGATCGTCAGGTACGAGATGCATCGATTGGAGTCGATGGCGTACGGCTGAAACAGGGCCTCCGTCGGGCAGGCGTCAACGCATCTTGTGCATGAACCGCAGTAGTCCTGCCCACGCTCGTCGGGATCCAGAACGAGATCTACGATGATCTCACCGATGAAGAAGAATGAGCCGGCTGATCGGGAGATGAGATTGGTGTTCTTTCCGATCCAGCCAAGACCCGCACGCTCGGCCCATACCTTGTCCATGACAGGTGCCGAGTCGACGAAGACGCGGCCGTTTACTGCGCCAGCGCGCTGCTTGAGCCATGCAAAGAGGTTGAACAGTTTCTTCTTCACGACTTGGTGGTAGTCGTCGCCCCAGGCATAGCGACTGATTCGCCCGACTCCGGAATCTGCGGGGTGCTGGAAGTCCGGTTGGTGGTATGTATCGATGACCGAGATTACGGTTCGGGCTCCGTCAACGAGGCGTGCTGGATCGATACGTTTCTCGAAGTGGTTCTCCATCCAACTCATAGACCCGTGCATCCCACGGTTGAGCCACTCCTCCAGGCGTATTGCTTCCTCGTCAAGCCGCTGTGCCTTGGCAACTCCGCAAGCGATGAAACCGATCCTTTTCGCCTCCGACTTCAGTTCGGATTTGAGTGTTGCTCGTGTCGATGAGCCGGTCATTTCTATGCGAGGCTATAAGCGCGTCAGTCGAATCAGGCTGATGGAGATCAGCTGCGGCATGGATTCGGGAATTGTGAGGTTGTGGAAATGTAAAAGGGGCGAGCCGCATGTGCGACCCGCCCCTCTCACTTGAGTTGCCTTATTCAGGCACTACTCCATCATGCACTGACCCGGAATCGAGTCGACGCGGCGGTACTGGCTCGAGCCTTCCTTGCGGCTCACACCCGGTACGCGTCCCTTGCCCTCAGCCGTGAGGCGGCTGGCGGCGATTCCGTTATCCGTGTAGAACTTCTGCACGGCGTTGGCTCGCGACGTCGAGAGGCTGGTCGCGTTGCGCTCGCCAGGAGCCGCGTAGCCTTCGATGCTCACGCAGATGTTCGGGCACTCGGTAAGGATGTCGGCATTGTCCTGCAGGGCAGCACGTGCCTCGTCCGTCAGTGTACTCGAGTTGCGGTTGAAGAACGCCGGGTTCAGGTCGGTAAGCTCACGACAGATGGCCGCCTCGTACGGATTAACCGTAACCGTGACGGTGCGCGTGTCGGAGCCTGCCGAGTTCGATACCCGGAGAGTAACCGTGTAGGTGCCCGGCGTAGCAAAGGTGTGCGTCGGGTTGGCCTCGGTCGAGGTGTTGCCATCGCCAAAGTCCCATGCATATCCGGTCACTTCGCGATCGTCTGCCCGCACGTTAGCCGAGAATGCTACCGGCGTCTGTGTATCCGGAGCCGTCGGCTCGTAGGTGACGGTCACGATGGACGGTGCCTGGATCGGCCGTACGACGGTGACTGCAACCGTCCGCGAGTCCGAGCTGCGCTTGTTGCGAGCCGTGAACGTAGCGGTGTAGTTGCCGTCCGATGCGTAGCTGTGCGTCGCCACGAGACCGGAAGCGGTCGTTCCGTCGCCGAAGTCCCAGGTATATGTTACCGGAGTGGTCGCGTCAGCATTAATAGATGCCTCAAACGTACCCTCTTCGCCGGTGACGAGTTCGGCCGGTCCCGTTGCGGTTACGACCACAACCGGTCGGAACGGCTTCGAGAAGTTGACACGCAGGCCAATGACGCCGTAGTCGAGGGCATCGTATGAGCCGCTGCCGCTGTCTGCGCCGCCGATATTATCTCCCCCTTCGATGCCGTCGATCGCCACATCGTCAAACACGCCCAGCGCGTTGAACTCGGCGAAGAAACCGATCCGATCGGTAAGAGCGAGGTCGAGGCCAACGCCGAGCATCGGGCTGAAACCGACCTTCGATCCGAGATCGCTGTTGACCTTTCCGAAGGTTGCTCCGAGGCCACCGACGAGGTACGGAGAAATCCGCTTCGCATCCCACGCCCGCAGGGTCGCTGCAAGGTGGACCGACGAACGGCGGTCGCTGCTTTCGCTGTCGACGATCGACACTCCCGGATTGGAAGGGTCTGAGCTCGGGACGATTGCCGGTGACTTAAACTGATCGTACGTCGATGTGTTGAAGACAACTCCCACGCCGAAGGCGCTGGTGAGTTGGACGCCGACTTCGGCGCCGAAGAGTAGCTCAGCATCGCTGATGTAGTCACCGATCGAGCTATCGACGTTGCCGTCGCGGGTACCGAGGTAGGTACCCATACCGACGCGCGCTTTTATGTAGACCGTCTGGTCGGCGCGAAAGCGCGACTGGGCTTGCGCGAAGTCCGCCAGGCTAAAGAGCATGGCGAAAGCAACGGCGAAAATAGACAGGTTACGCCTGTTCATTTGCAAGATCCCTCCAAATGTGCGGGTAATCATGGTTCTGGTTAGATTTCGCGTCGTAACTGAGTTCATACGCGGGTTGGCTCCGGAGAGCGGGTTATTCGTGATAAAAACCAACTGAAAAGAGCGCTCGTGCGCGCTACATTTGGTCCTGTTAATCTCGAGCCGGGCCTTATCAAAGCTTCTCCGTTTCAGGGCAACCGGCGCCAAACCGCATAAACGGCGGGAAAACCGTCGTTTGCGATGTTTGCTCAAGGTCAGGCGCAGTTATCGGCTATAATACACAGTGGGATAGCACGATTCTCTGCGAATATAAAAAAAATCAAAGAAGTCTTGGCAATTTTGCCCCATTCGGGCGGGGTGTGACAAGGCCTTCTATGGTCTGGCACGTGGCCGAGGCTGACCGTTAGTCGAGCTCAACTACGTGTCTCTCCAACTTGCTCTTGTAGTTGGCCACGGTATTGCGGTGAACGATGCCTTTGGACGCGAGGCGGTCGAGATAGGATTTCACCTCGTTCAATCGCTTGGCTGCTTCGTTCTTGTCCGTCGCCTCTCGGAGGTTCTTGATCATGGTACGAATCCGGCTCCTGTGGAACCGGTTGCGCAGGCGGCGACGTTCGTTCTGACGGACCCGCTTTATGGCGGACTTGTGCTGAGGCATGTGAATTCGGGTGCTGCAATTATCTATAGCCTTACAATGTACGATACGAGCAGATAGCAAGTCAACGATTCCGGCGTTGCCGGCCGGTCATCTGGAACTGTGACCGCAAGGGAGCGTTGGTCCGCGTCCCAGCCATCCACGCCCTCCATGCGCAGCTTCTTTTCCGAGTTCTTCCACGACGTCGGGCGCGTGAACCGGGTGATCTTCATCGACGATGAGGGCACCGGAGAACCGCGCCAGTATAGAATTCGGCCCGTAAGGGTGTTGGGGAGGCTTTTTGGCATCGCTTTCCTGCTCGTAGCCGTCACAGCAGTGGCGATCTTTTTCACTCCCATTCGTGAGTTCATCCCGGGGTATGGCACCGAGGAACTGCGTCGAAACGCACGGCTCAACGCACTGCGATTGGCGGCCCTGGAGGATTCGGTGAAAGCTCAGTCAAATTACGCGGAGCACATGCGAAAGCTGATTACCGGCCAACTCGACGTGGAAGACCCGGACGAATCCGAGAGGGGAATGGCGATTTACGGCGATGTCGCTGAGGGACAACCACCGGTAGGCTCGCGCCCGGTGTCGGCGAATTGGACGGACCACGCCCAGCCGGCTGCGGAGATCGACGTTCTTCCTGTCGCTACTTCATCTCGAGAGATTCTCGACGATGTTTCAGAGAAGTACCTCACTACGCTCCGCTTTCCCACCGTACCTCCCGTGCAAGGCTTCAATACCAGAGGATTCGAGCCCAGGATAGGCCACTATGGCGTAGACATCGCCGTAGAAGAGGGTTCCGTGGTTCGATCTGTTGGTGACGGATACGTTATCTTTGCAGACTGGACCTACGAAGGTGGTCACGCGATAGCGATCCAGCACGCGAGAGGGTACATTTCAGTTTACAAACACAATCAACGACTGTTGAAGAACGTCGGCGACCGCGTTCGGGAGCGTGAACCCATCGCGCACTCGGGTAATTCCGGCGAGATTTCGACGGGTCCACACCTGCACTTCGAACTGTGGCAGAACGGACTCGCTCAGGACCCCAACCTGTTCTTCCTGTCGTTATAACCCTGACTCCCAAAAAATGGCACTGCTTAGCAACCGCAACAACGACGAAGTCATGTCAAAACAACCCACCCCCCCATCGAACCCTGGTCAGATCAACATGATCGGAGAGGGCACCGTCATTGAAGGCACATTGCGATCTGAGAGTGATGTCCGCGTAAGCGGTCGCGTCGTAGGTAATCTCGACGTGGACGGCAAGGTGATTGTGGCCAAGGAAGGATCCATTAACGGAGAACTCGTGGCAGCAAGCGCCGATATAGCCGGCGACGTGCAGGGCCAGATCAACATACGTGAACTGTGTGTCCTAAAAGGTGCGGCTCGTGTCGATGCCGACATCAAGGCGGCTCGGCTCGTCGTTGAGGAAGGGGCTACCTTCAACGGTCAGTGTGAGATGGGCCAGATGACCAGCGTGCGAGCGAAGGATATCAAGGGCAAAGAGATTTCGAAGCCTTCATCGGAGTCAGCCGAGCTCAAGGCGTCCGCCTAGGTGACCGAAGGCAACGGAAGAGCGGACTGGCGCCGGAGCCTTGGCGAGGCCGGTCCGCTACTTGGACTCGGGATGCAGATGGCGCTCACGATGGCGCTGTTTGCCGGTGGCGGCTTTTGGCTCGACTCCAAGTTCAACACCCTGCCGTGGATTACGCTGGCCGGTGCGGTTACCGGAGTAGCGATTCTGGCCTTCTACCTTTACCGTCTCATCCGCGAACTGGATGAGAAGAACCGCCGGTCAAAAGACGGTCGGTAACCGTTCATTCATTATTCACCTCCATTTGACCAATCTTCACTGCGCCTGGTACGACCTCGGATTGGTCAGTTCTTAGTTTTCTCAACTCGACGCAGTGCGAGGTGCACCCGGTATAGCAGCGGTATGACGCACGGAGCGGTAATGGCGCTGATTGGTGGTGTTGGCCTCGGTTTGGCATATGCGGCGGCCGGCTACGTGATGAGCAGGCGGGCGCTTGGATCGCCCGAGAAGTTCATGCTGTGGGTGGTCGGCGGGACCGTCGCCCGGCTGGCGTTTGCTCTCGCTGCGATTGCCGCCGTGATCATCACCTTACCGATACATCGTACACTATTTATTGCCTCGTTCCTGGTAATCTTCTTCGCGGCGCTGGCGGCGGAGATTTCCATGTTGCACAGAAGAACCCGATGACCCGCATGCGGGCCGACAGACACGGATCTCAGTTGAAGTCGAACATGTCAGAAGTTGCCAAGACCCTTTGCTTTGCTGTGCTGCTCGCTTACGGCCTGCCACTCAATGCGGCTGCGAGTGAGGGTGACGACGAGCAGCTGGACGCGGTACACCACGTAGCCGACGGGAACTATCTCGACTTCTCTCCGCTGGGCAAGGTGCAGCTACCGCGCATCATGTTGGTCAGAACCGAGGAGGGATCGAAGGATGTCGACTTCTTCGGTAGCACATATAGCGCCGTGGCTTCCGGCAGATACCATTTGGTTTCTGAGGAGACAGCCGTCGACGCAGGCGAGGAGCCTGGCGAATCCGTTCACTTGGAATCGGAAAGCGAGTCCGAGGATGTAGAAGCCGCGGGACACGACGAGGGTGTGCTGATGCCGGTTCGCGGGGAATTGATCCTTGATCTGTCGATTACGAGACACCTTGTCTTTGCCTGGCTAGGAGCTCTTCTCGTGATTGTGATCTTCGTCACTCTGGCGCGGCGATATCAGCGGGGTGTCGGTCGGGAGACGGCTCCGAAGGGACTGTTTCATAACATGTTCGAGACACTCTTCATGTTCGTCCGCGACGAGATTGCTCGTCCGAATCTGGGAGACAAGACGGAACGCTTTCTTCCGTTTCTGTCAACTGCATTCTTCTTCATTCTCTTTTGCAATCTTCTCGGCCTCGTGCCATTTGGCGCCACCGCCACGGCCAACATTTCGGTCACCGCCGTTCTCGCTGCGTTCACTTTCGTCATCACCCAGGTGAGCGCCAACAAAGACCACTGGGCGCATCTTTTCGGGCCTCCCGGCACGCCGCTGCCGGTACGGTTTATTCTGTTCCCCGTCGAGTTTCTCGGACTCTTTACGAAGCCAATTGCCCTTGCCATCCGGCTGTTTGCGAATATGACGGCAGGTCATCTTGTGATTCTGAGTCTGATCGGACTCATCTTCACCTTTAATGGCCTGTTTGGTCCCGCCGGCGGGTACGGTATCTCTCCCGTCAGCATTGCATTCTCGCTGGGCATCTATTTGCTCGAGCTTCTTGTGGCCACGATCCAGGCATACATCTTTACGATGCTGTCCGCGCTGTTTATCGGAATGGCGGTTGAGGATCATGGGCATGATCATGAAGAGGAGCACCATACGGAATCGCTGCCGGAGTCAGCGGCCGCAAGGTTGGCCGTCGACGGCGGTACAGAAACTACACGGGTAGAGGCGGAGCCGGCAATGGCTTCGTAACTGCCCCGGATAACAAATACCACTAACAGGAAAAACAGGAAGGAGTTACTATGGAACCTACGGCATTGGCATTCCTCGGAGCCGGACTGGGAGCCGGACTTGTCGCCCTTGGCGCCGGTCTTGGAATCGGTCGACTTGCCGGGCCAGCGATGGAAGGATCTGCACGCCAGCCTGAGGCTGCGGGCGACATCCGTACTTCGATGATTATTGCAGCAGCGCTCATCGAAGGTGTTGCGCTATTTGGACTGGTTATCTGTTTCGCCCTTGCGTTCAAATAGATTGAGCAGCGGTTCGGGCCGGGCCCCGTCGTTCGACGCGGTCCGGTCAGGCATCCGTAATCATCAGGTGTAGACCATGCATACCGTGATAGCTGCCGGACTCTTGTCACCCAACGTGGGTCTGATCGTCTGGATTACGATCACGTTTCTTCTTCTGCTTCTTGTGCTTCGCAGGTTCGCTTGGGGCCCAATTTCCAAAGCGCTGGCGGAACGTGAGGCACGTATCGAGGAGTCGATAACCAGTGCCGAGCGGGCACTCGAAGAGGCCAGAAAAGTGCAGGCCGACAATGAGAAGGCTCGTCGCGAATCGGAGCAGGAGGCGCAGCGAATACTGCGAGAAGCGAGAGAGACAGCCGAGAAGCTTCGAACTGAGGAAGTCGAGAAGACGCGTGAGCAGATCCGGCAGATGCAGGCGCAGGCTGAGGCGGAGATTGAGCGTGAGAAGCAGGGGGCGTTGAACGAACTGCGTTCGGAAGTCGCCGACCTGGCCATCCGAGCCGCCGAAAAAATCCTCGGAGAGAACCTGGACGGCGGACGTCAGAAGAAGCTTGTCAACGACTTTCTGGAAGACCTGCCATCGAACTGACTGCCATTAGATCGCGTCGAGACGAATGAGTGATATTCTGGTTGCAAGGAGATACGCGGAGGCGCTCTACGATTTCGCTGAGTCCAGAGGATCCGTCGAGGACGTCGACGCGGATGTGGCCTCGCTTGGGAGCGTGCTGAAGGACTCCCGCGAACTGGTAAACTTCTTCGCGAGCCCGATTATCTCCCGCGAGAAGAAGTCGGTAGTCGTCCGGAGCCTGTTTGAAGGCAAGATCAGCAAGACCACTCTTCGGTTTCTATCTCAACTCGTTGACAAGCGAAGAGAGAACATCCTGGGCGAGATTCTAGGAGCGTATCAGAATCTGAGAGATCGGCAATTGGGCGTGGCCCGTGCCGTGGCCAGGTCAGCCACGTCACTGGCGGAGGACGAGCGTGCAGAAGTAAGAACCGCACTCGAGCGTATGACCGGAATGAAGATTCGGTTGCAGTCGGAGACGGACGAGAGCCTGATCGGCGGTGTGATCGTCCGAATCGGCGACACCGTTTACGACGGCAGCTTGCGAAACAAACTTAATCAACTGAAGGAGCAGTTCGTGAGCGGATCGTTCAGAACCAACTGACATGCGTTTCGTCGACCCGATTTCGAACACACAAAAACTTAGCGATCTATGGCAACGGCAATTCGACCTGACGAAGTAACTGCGGTTCTTAAGAAGGAACTGGGAGGATTCGACGCTGCGACCGACGTCTACGAAGTTGGAACCGTCCTTCAGGTAGGTGACGGTATCGCTCGCATCTTTGGCTTGTCCAAGGTCGAGGCCGGAGAGCTGATCGAGTTCCCGTCCTCCGGTGTCACCGGCATGGTTCTCAACCTTGAGGAGGACAACGTGGGCGCGGTCCTCTTCGGAGCGGTCGACGAGGTCAAGGAAGGGGATGAGGTGCGGCGCACGAATCGGATCGCCTCGATCCGTGTCGGTGAGGGAATGATCGGCCGTGTAGTCGACGGTCTCGGACTGCCTATGGACGGGCAGGGCCCGCTGTCCGGCGAGCAATATGAGATGCCGTTGGAACGCAAGGCACCCGGCGTGATCTTTCGCGAGCCGGTGAAGGAGCCGTTGCAGACAGGTATCAAGGCGATCGACTCCATGATTCCCATTGGTCGCGGCCAGCGCGAGCTGGTGATCGGTGACCGGCAGACTGGAAAGACGGCGGTGCTGATAGATACGATCATCAATCAGAAATCGACGCACGAGACGGACGACCCTGTATACTGCATTTACGTTGCTGTTGGGCAGAAGAATTCAACGGTTGCCCAGGTTCGGGCCGCTCTCGAGGAGAACGGCGCGATGGACTATACGGTGATCGTCAATGCGCCGGCATCGGCGCCCGCGACGATGCAGTTCCTTGCTCCGTTCGCAGGTGCATGTATCGGCGAGTACTTCAGGGATACGGGTCGCCACGCGTTGGTCATATACGATGACCTGTCAAAACAGGCCGTTGCGTACCGTCAGGTGTCGCTTCTTCTGCGACGCCCGCCCGGCCGCGAGGCGTACCCCGGAGACGTCTTCTACCTGCATTCCCGCCTTCTCGAGCGTGCGGCAAAGGTTATCTCCAGCGATGAGGTGGCTCGCCAGATGAACAATGTCCCGGAGTCGATAAAGGCAATGGTAAAGGGAGGAGGCTCGCTCACGGCGCTGCCTGTAATCGAGACGCAAGCCGGCGACGTGTCTGCGTATATCCCCACAAACGTGATCTCCATCACCGACGGCCAGATATACCTTGAAGCTGACCTATTCAACGCCGGCGTACGGCCTGCCATCAACGTCGGTATTTCGGTGAGCCGCGTAGGTGGAAACGCCCAGATCAAAGCGATGAAGAAGGTGGCTGGAACGCTCCGTATCGACCTCGCTCAGTTCCGCGAGCTGGAGGCGTTTTCAAAATTCGGTTCCGACCTCGACCCGGCAACCCAGCGGCAGCTTCGTCGTGGCGAGCGTCTCGTGGAGGTGCTCAAGCAGGGGCAATACGAGCCGGTCTCCGTTGAGGATCAGGTTGCTATTATCTACGTGGCAACGCAGGGCATGCTTGATGCCGTACCGGTCGGGCGCGTTAAGGAATTCGAGAGCGAACTGCTGGAACGCATGTCGCTCAAACATGCCGACGCGATGATGTCGATCCGAACGTCCGGCGTCCTCTCGGACGACACGGCGGACCTGCTTCGCAAGGAAGCCGAGGATCTCGTCGAACTCTACAAGGCATAGATAGTC
>JAHHLP010000494.1 GCA_018679295.1 Rhodothermia bacterium | reverse complement strand
GTGCAGCATCGATACATAGTCCTCGCGGCGCGACAGGAATCCGCTGTGAACGATTCGGTCCTTGTGGCGCTGAATCGCCGCCCGAAATTCGGGTGGGATCTCAGCGAACTGCTCGCCGACGAGAATCAACCCGAAGTTGCATCCCGCTTCGTCCAACCGGTCAATGAGTCGGAAGAAGGCGAGCGGGTTGCGGTCGTATTCCCAGCGCTGGTTCCACAGAATAGTCGCGCCACACTGGGAAGCATTGGGTGAAGGGGTGGCAGCCCCGGTGGTTTCGACGTTGAGTGACTTCAGATCGATTCCGACGTGAAGTACAGACGATCGATCCCGGATCTTACTCACGTTATCGACATGCCGATAGTCGGGGAAGGTCTTCAGAAAAGTCGGCAGCGAGTCGAGGAATGCCCTACGGTGAAAACTCGAGTTGAACACAACCTGATCCGCAGTCAGGCATGAGAGGTAGTTGATCCATGCGTAGGTAAGGTCACGCTCGTCGCCCTCCGGCAACGGATAGGTCAGCTGATTCTCGTGCATATAGAGGACAACGGGCAGATCCGGTAGCGTGTCCCGCGTGAGGGCGAGGAATGCCGGTACGTTCACCATATCGGTCGCGAAGATCAGATCCGGCGTCGTGCCGCTTTCGACGAAAGCGAGCACCTTCTGAGCCATCGATACGGCACTGCCTTGCATGCGCCACTTCCAGGACCGAGCCGGCATGGTGACGGGATGAACGTGGTGGCGGCTATGGGAGGCGAGGCCGTCGAGGAAGCCCTTGTGCGAGCCGCCGTACCATGGCTCCAGAGCGAGGACAGAAAGGCGCGTCCCCAAGAGACCTACCCCTTGGCCAGCTGGCGCCTGTAGTCTTGTTCCTCCTCCTCGGATGCCGGCCGCACAATCGACACGGCACGAACCTGCAGATGTTCACGCAGCACCGGGTCGCGTACCTCCTCCGCCGTAAGAAGAAGCTCCTGACCGGGGTTGACAACGATCTTACGGCTTTTCATTTCTATCTCGACGGGCTTGGTGCTCGTGTTCTTGATGATCATTCCCCGTCTTTTCCGTGATGTCATAAAATCCGCCCCGATAATTGATACAGGATCATCGCCCCACACCGCCGCGATGCAGGCAGCTCCGATCCCGCCTACCCTATTTAAACGGGATTATACGAAAGATAGTACGCGTCCTCGCATGAAAAGAGTGCAAGAAGCGCTGATCACCGATGGTCATTGGCGCTGTGTCGCTACACCAACGATCTTTGCATGAACCCATTTCCGCCCGGTGCTAGGAAGGGCGTGCCCGCACGATCTTCGGTTGGCCTTTTGTCTTGTTCGGACATCTCCTCGACCTATTCTTCCCTCCACTATGCTTTGGATGCGGCGACTACTGTCAGCCGGACGCCCCCCTTTGCTGGAGGTGCATCGATCGGCTCGAACCCATCGGACCGGTGGATTCAGAGCCTCTCGCGCCGGAGGTGTGGCATCGTGCACCGTTGGACGTGTTCTGCGCGTGGCGGTTTGACCGGCACGGCCCGATTGCCAAGGTTATTCGTTCCCTTAAATATGCCAACAAACCCTGGCTCGGAACAGCGCTCGGCCGCGCGCTCGCTTCGGCGATGCAAAGCAGCGGATCCCAACCGCTCGGATTCGTGATCCCTGTACCTCTGCACTCATTGAAGATGCTTGAGCGCGGGTACAACCAGGCCACGTGGATCGGCCGATCGCTTGCCGCAGAGATGGGCGTGGAGCTACATCCGAAGGCTTTGACCCGAATTCGAACAACAGAGACGCAGACTGCGCTGTCTCGCGAGGACCGATGGACCAACGTGAGTGGCGCCTTCCGCGCCGAAACGAACCTCAAAGGAGCGGAGGTACTTGTGATAGACGACGTAGTCACGACCGGAGCAACGATTCATGCCGTTGCGGAGGCATTGTTCGCAGCCGGCGCAGCATCGGTGCAAGCAGCGTCAGTCTGCCTGTCATCAGGATGATTTCGGGAAGTCCGCCACGCAGACGATCCGATCGCAAGCCGCAGCCTCGTCCTCATCGTTGGTCGCCAGAATGATCAGTTTGCCGTCGCTCCGAAAGCCTGCAATCAACTCCCGGACGATGCTCCGACCGGCCGCATCGAGATTCGAAGTGGGTTCGTCGAACATCAGTACAGACGGATCGTGAAGAACCGCCGCGGCGAGTCGAACACGTTGCATCATTCCGCTTGAATACGTCGATACTGGCGCGTCACTTCGAGGGTCCAAGCCGACGCGGGCGAGCACCTCTTCAACCCGAGGCGATGGGTTCATACGTCGGGCACGACTGATGAATTCGAGGTTCTCACGGGCTGAAAACGAATCGTAGACATTCAGGTACGGGGCCACGAAGCCGGTCGACGGCGTGATCGCTTCGGCATCAACTTCGGTACCCCCCGAAATCCCGCTAACCCGACCGAAGGAGGGCGTCAACAGCCCCGCCAGTATGCGGAGGAGCGTCGACTTACCGGATCCGTTGTGGCCGGTCACGGCAACGACCTCCCCTGCTTCGAAAGTTGCATTCAGACCGGCGAAGATGACCCGTCTGCCGAACTTCTTACCTACACCATCTGCAACTATTCTGTCCAGACGCATATGGATGTTTTGATGGTGGTAGAAGAGAGAGCCCAGAGTAATCAGCAGCAACGGTCGTGGCAGCCATTTCAAGTTAACACCCCTGCCCCACTCTCGACTCCGCGAATGGACGTTTTCGGTCGGACACATTTGAAGATTGATCGTATTACGAACCCGACCTGCGGGTAATCGTTACCTGAAACTTGAAAATCAGCCACCCTACAGCCTCGAGACACACGTACACGTCTATGAATCGCACATTAATCGCTGCTCTCGTAATCACGGCCACGCTCGCTGCCTGTCAAAACAGAGAAGACGGGGCACATGATGACCACAGCGGTGACGCGCAAGCTTCGGCATCAAACAACAGCCTGGTTGCCGAACTCTCGCCAACGGAGGGTAATTCGGTCGAAGGAGTCGTGTCGTTCACTGCCACGGAGGACGGCGTCCTGATTTCGGCTCACGTAACTGGACTTGAGCCGGGGAAGCATGGATTCCACATCCACGAAACCGGCGACTGCAGTGCTCCGGACGGTACATCCGCAGGTGGCCACTTCAATCCGGGCGAAACGCCGCACGGCGCGCCATCCAACCCGGCGGACCAACGCCACGTGGGTGATCTCGGCAACATCGAGGCAGATGAATCCGGCATGGCCCATCACGAGGCAACCGACACCGTTATTTCGTTGGAAGGACCGGAGTCGATTGATGGCAAAGCCGTCATCGTGCATTCGGGCGAAGACGATCTGATGTCTCAGCCGACAGGGGCGGCCGGGTCACGGCTGGCATGCGGAGTCATCGGATCGACGGGCTAGGCTTCAATCAGGCGCATCCGTCCCACGGTTGGCCACGAGGTCGGCTGCTTTGGAAATGCGAAGGCGGGCTGAACCGCTCACTACTTCGCCCTTGCGTCAAGCGACGTCGCGTACCGGCATCGAGGGTCGACGAAAGATCTCGCCAAGCCACTCGTCGCGGCGAGCGATAAGCGCCCCGGTCATATCCGCGTCCAGCGGCTTTGAGAAGAGATAGCCCTGGCCGAAGGTGCAGTCCATCGAACGCAGGTGGTCGAGCTGTCGTTGTGTCTCGATACCCTCGGCGACCGCTTTCATGTTAAGCGACTTCGCGAGGTCAAGCACAGTATTGACCATCTTGAGGCCATCATCCTGTCGCTCCATTCGTTTGATGAACGAGCGGTCGATCTTGAGAACGTCGATCGGCAGTGCATGCAGCACGCTCAGCGATGCGTAGCCGGTGCCAAAGTCGTCGATGCTTATTGTGACTCCCAGCCGCTTGATCCGCTCAAGGTCTGTGGCGGCTTTGTCGCCGTCGTCGATCAGAACCCTCTCCGTGATCTCAAGAGCGAGCCGGTTGTCACCGAGCCCCGAAAGATCAAGCACGGACGCGATGTAGTCGATCAGTTCCGGATCATGGAAACTCCGGTTCGAGCAGTTGACGCTTATCGACAGATTCAGATCTTCTCCGAAACGTAAATCCCACGCGGCCAGCTGATCGGCAGCACCGCGAAGCATCCAGCGATCGAGGTCCACAATCAGACCGGTCTCCTCGGCGACGCCCACAAACTGGGCCGGCGTAATGAGACCGCGATGCGGATGATACCAGCGCACCAGTGCCTCAAAGCCAGACAGTGTGCCGCGGCGAAGGTCGATGATCGGCTGATAGAATACGCGTAGTTCGTTTCGTTCAATCGCTCTCCGTAGGTCAGACTCGAGTTGCAGGAGAGCGGACGCCTGCATCTGCTGATTGGCGTCAAAGATTGCGTAGCATGAGCGACCGGCCCGCTTCGCCTGATACATGGCGGCGTCAGCATCTCGAAGCAGATCCTCTGCGAGATCATAATGTTGGTCTCCCATCACGATGCCGACACTTGCCGACGAGAAGACCTCCATGCCCTCGATGATGAACGGCGGCTTGACGCTCTCCAGTATGCGGTCCGCGACGTACTTGGCGCCGGGCTCACCGCCCACACCGTTGAGCAATACCGCAAACTCGTCGCCCCCCAGCCGCGCTATTACGTCGCCGTCGCGAACGCACTGCTTCAGCCGGAAAGAAAACATCTTGAGGAGCGCGTCGCCTGCATGGTGCCCTAGACTGTCGTTAACCATCTTGAACCGATCCAGGTCCAGAAAAAGGACGGCATAGTCGGCATCATCGGATTCGACAGACGCGGTGGCGCTGTCGAGTGATCGCAGAAACATCATCCTGTTGGGCAGGCCAGTCAGCGTGTCGTGATACGCATGGTGGATCAGGCGATCCTGCATCTCACGCCTTTCGGTGTCGTCTCGCATCACAGCCAACAAGCCGGTGAACTCTCCATCCGGTCCGTGAAGAACGCTTCCAGACGCGAGAATGTATCGGTCGCCGGAAGTATGCGGTGTAGAGATGATCAACTCACCGCTCCACGTACCCTTATCGGCGAGCGTGCTCCATGCAGCGTGCTCGTCTTCAGGCTTCTCAAACCGGAATTGGAGCAGTTCCTCGGGACCGCGGCCAAGCGCTTCGTCGGCGGCGTAGCCGGTCAGCAATTCAGCACCCTTATTCCAGTAGCGGATCGCCATGTCCGACCCGACGGTTACCACTGCGTCACTGACCTGAGCAAGCACCTGCGCCTGGAACTGAAGCTTTTCGAGTGCTGAGGCGCGTTCGGTGATGTCTCGGATTACCCAGACGTGGCCGATGACCTGCCCGTCCCGCTTTCGAGGAACATAGGTTATTTCGACGGCCTGTGCCGACGGCTGGACGACTTCCGTGGTGAGGGGCACACATCCGGCACCGGGCATCCGAACGGTGTTGGACCGCAGAGTCCCAAACTCCGGAATCCGTTTCGACCCGCTGGACAAAGCGTCGCTAACATCGCGACCAACGTATGCACCCGGGGACTCCGGAAGGCCGAAGATTTCGCAGAAGGCCTTGTTGATGTGGTTGACGAGACCGTTTGCGTCTTCCTCCAAAAATCCAGCTTCGATTTCCCGGACCTCTGGTGTGTCCGGCGCGGAGCCGGACCCTTGACGGTCATCCTGTGGAGACGTGGGTAACTGCTGAAGATCCATTCGCGGAGATGGTACCAAATGGCCGCATACTACTCCGCGGTTATCGGCACGCTTTCCGCATTCCTTTAAGTGAATTCAGCGCCGAAAATCATGCGGAATCGCTCTTCAGTAAGTCCATCCTGGAGCCGAATGGCGATCTCTCAACAGATCGCTGTACGATCGGTCTACAAGGTGGTCCGGGCGAATGTCCAGCAATGCCATGACCCTTCGGCATTGAGCGTCCAAATCTTCGATCGTATAGCTCTCGTACTCGTCGATGGCCTCGATCTCCACGAAGTGGCCCAGGGGAGGAACGGTATCAACGTGCACCTTGACGTTATCGAGGAAGTAGATGTGACGGTATTTCTCCACAACCACGTCGATCGGTAGAGAGGAAACAAGCACTTCGCGCAGTGTGGCAGAATCCTTAGTGCGATACAACGACACCGCGGAAAGCCTGGGACCCGATTCATCTGCACGCTGATATGCGATCAAGCTGTTCTCGATGGAGCCTTGTCGAAGTTTCAGGCGGCCGGACGGGGATCTGAAGTAGGTGTCTGTTTGTCGATCCAGTCCCACGTACCGCGCGCCAGCCTCCTCCAGTCTTCTGCGTACAACGTCTGTTTTGGAACAGCGCGCTTTTATCTCAACGTTGCGAACCCTTGCCATCGCCCTCCTCACCCTCCTCTTTCACGTTCCTGTCGAGATGCAGTACCATCGCCACGGCAGTTGATGGACACAGGTGACTGAATTCTGCCGAGTCGATCACTTTGCCTTTTACGTCTTCACGATTGATGCGCCTGAAGCCAAGGGCCGCAAAGTACTCTGCGGCGCCTTCAGTCAGCAGGTAGACGTTCTTCAGACCGCGTTGAACGGCGAGGTCGAGAGTGCGCCGAACGAGCTGCCTTCCAAGACCGTGCCCGCGGCACTCGTCGGCGACAACAACCGACCGCAACAGTCCGTCAGTCCCATATATTTCTAACCCCGACGCGCCGATCACACTGCCGCCTTCGACCGCTGCAATCAAATTCGGACCCATCTCCCCGACCCCTTCTGTTGGGAGGTGTGACTTTTGAAGCAGCACCTTGACTACCTCGCATTCGGCCGCTGACGCAGGACGATATTCGACCAGTGCCTCCTTCATTCTACCCTATTCCCCGTAAGAGCGCGAGATAGCAGTTCAGAATAGAGCGGTCTGCACTGATTCAACAAAGGGAGCAGCTCCGGAGGAAACGGGGTCCGTTTCGGTCGATAAGGCGCGAAACCAGTTGTCATGTGCACGTCGTGGTACCAGATGTCGGCCCACACGCCGTCTTCGGGTCTGGGACCGGCCGGCCAATGCAGCATCGAATCATCGTACGTAATTCCAATAGATTCGCACAGCTGCCCCAGGACGCCCGGAGGGTCACTCTGCAACTGCCTCGCTTCGAGAACGACGGCCGGCCGCGCTGCAGAGTCCAGATGTCTAGCCAGTTTGACCTGGATCTCGTACCCGGTATCAGCTGGCGAGACACTCCCGAGTTTTCGCGCAAGCGACGGCAATACATCTACTGGATCGCGGGTAAGAATGACGTTCGTGACCTCTGAAAGAAACGCCCAATCCACGTCGACAAGGTGATGCGCCATGTTCTTGATGAAGAGGACCGGTTTCGAACAGGGTCCGAGAATGATCTCATTGACCACTTCCTCGCCATCAGAATCCTGATGAGCCAGCACCTTTTCCCGTCCGGGATGCGATGCGCCGGAAACGCGGAGGTAATGGGCGTAAAGCGGCTCGTCGACGACCCGGGTGTCACCCCGTTGAGCGAACGAGTACATCAGAGCCGTCGACACATTGCGCGGCCCCGACCACAGACAAATCCTGCGAGCCGGGTTGCCGCCGATGCCCATATCGCGACTGCCGTTCATGGATGAGGTCAAATACGTCTTCAGTAGGATGCCGTCTCTCTAGGTAGTCTCTGCGGCATGTCCGCAACGACATATGCCATGATCGCCATTGCAGCCGCGCACTGATGCATTTCCCGAGGATCCACCTTGTCGACTGTATCCGCGTGCGTGTGGTGATACCAGAAGTACTTCGACCCATCTACGACGAGACCCATACCGGGCACCCCAAGCTCCATCAGTGGCCCGATATCAGCGCCGCCGCCATTACCGGATATCATGCCGGCGCCAATCGGGTCGAGGAGTCGGGCAACCTCCGACACAATTTTCCTCGCTTCGGGCGAGCCCGAAAAGCTGAAGCCCAACGGTTCGAAGACGCCCGAGTCGGACTCCATCGCCAAAACCATGTCGTCTATCTCATCGCGGTGAGCATCCCTGTACGCCTTCGCGCCGCCGAGACCGTTCTCCTCGTTAGTCCACAGAACCACTCGAACGGTTCGACGCGGACGAAGCCCCAAACGCTTCATTAAGACAAGCGCGTGCCATGCAGCGAGGCAGCCGCCGGCGTCATCGACGGCACCCTGCCCGACGTCCCACGAATCAATGTGCCCACCGAGGATGACCACCTCTTGCGGGCTCTCTGACCCGACCAACTCTGCTACCACGTTTCGTGACGGCACCAGACCTTCATCGCGAGCTTCCATCGTTAGTCGCACGCGGACCTTCTGACCACGATCCTGCATCCTTTGCATCATCGCAGCGTCCTCGATGGTCACGGCCGCGTGAGGGGTCCTCGGGATCTCCTTCTTGTAGGAGAGCATGCCCGTATGCGGTGTGTAGAGC
The DNA here is from genome assembly GCA_018679295.1 of Rhodothermia bacterium. Lineage (GTDB taxonomy): Bacteria > Bacteroidota > Rhodothermia > Rhodothermales > JABDKH01 > JAHHLP01. Next base: position 2,154 of record JAHHLP010000494.1, on the reverse strand, counting down.
GACACGGGGCCGACCGACCGGACCAGGCTCGCAACTGCGCCGACAGCGGCAGCGGCACTCGCGCCGTCCACCCGATAGCGCACGGTTGCCGAATAGTCAGTGAACGGCACGTTAAACAGGACGATGCGCCCGGCGGCCTCACTCGCTCGGGCCGTCAACTCGTCAAACGACCCCACAACGAGTACGTCGGCCTCGATTCCGTCGGGGCCGGTGCCCACGCTGCCTCCGAGGCTCATCATGTGCATTTCGGTTTTCCTTGGCTCTAGCAGCTGCAGGGACTCCTCCCCCCTGACCCACTTCGGCACCATGACCGGTTCAGCGTGAACATTCTCGAGACCGTCGGCCGCCATCTCCGAAAGTATCCAGTCGATCGCGCGCTCCAGATTCTCGGATCCGCTGAACCGCGGGCCAAACGTATCGGCCAGATACGCGAGACGCTCGTAGGCCGAGCTATCGGACAGTGCTTCTTCGATCAACCGCTGCGAGTCGGCCGAATAGCGGGCAACGATTTCGGAGGATTTGTCGGCGGTCGCCTGTTGCGCCGACTCGACGCCAAGCTGGGTCAGATCCAAAAACCCACGACCTGCCACTGCTACGCTGGCAACGAGGATTCCGAATAGTGTGACGAATGCGATGCGCATTGGCGGTGCAGCTTCAAGCGGATGATGTCAAGAATGCGACGCAAAACCAGTCTTTTGCATCGGTCCACGAGTCCGTCATCGTGAACCCAATATCCGATACAAGTTTCGAAAACCGTTCGATTCGATACTTATAAGAATTCTCAGTATGAATGTACTCATCGGGGACAAATTGAAACGACTGGTCACCAACGTGGACGACCTGGTGGCGCTGGCTGACAAGATGCATTTCAATACGTCCCTCATCCTTGCAGTACACAGCGCGATGACGAAACCCGGTCAAATCAAAGTCGGCTCCGAGTTCGCTGTTTGCCCGTCGTAAGATATTGAGGTTGAACGCTGCGGTCACCCCTTCAGAATCGTTATAGGCAGCTTCCAGAATGGCGGGATCCTTTTCCAGATCGATTCCGATCAGCACTCCGCCATCGTCCCCGACGATCCGCCGCATTCTTGAAAGAAACTGCTGCGCCGCCAACGGCTCAAAGTTGCCGATCGTGGACCCCGGATAGTAGACCACGCGTCGCCCGTTCACCTCCGGCAGGTTCACAGGCTTCGAGTAGTCCGCGTGTACTGGAATCACGCTGAGGTTGGGATAGTCTCTGGCAAGTTCGGACGCCGTATGCTGAAGGTGGTCGCCCGAGATATCGATTGGAACATAGGTTGAATCTCGGTCGAGCTGATCCAGGATGAGCCGTGTCTTCGTGCTGCTTCCGCTACCGTACTCAATCAGTACAACATTGGACCCCAGGCAGGACGCGATCGCGCGCACATTCTGCCGCATGATCCCGACTTCGGTTCGAGTTGGATAGTACTCTGGTAATTCGGTTATCCGGTCAAAGAGCCGTGAACCCGCTTCATCGTAGAAATATTTCGACGGGATCCTTTTGGGCGTCGATGCGAGGCCGGCCATGACGTCAGCCAGGAACTGATCGTGGGGCTCAACCGAAACATCGACCGGAGCGGCTTGGCCGGCGGTCTCGTTTCGACTCATGGGCTTGCTTTGGGGATAACTATATTTTCGCGAGTCGAATGCCGGTGAACTGCCATCGGGCGCCAGGATAGAAGAAGTTCCGATAACTCCGCCGAATGTGCGTCGACGATGTCGCGACTGACCCGCCGCGCAAGACGAACTGATTGCACATAAATTTCCCGTTGTACTCTCCAAGCGCTCCGGGCTCGGGATTGTATCCGGGATACGGAGAATACTGGCTACGGGTCCACTCCCACACGTCGCCAAACATCTGAGCGAGCTCGCTGCCCTGGCTGGTCACCGGAATGGGATGAAAGTTCTCCTCCTCCACGAAATTGCCTTTCATAGGCACCTCGGCCGAGGCCACCTCCCACTCAAACTCGGTTAGGAGCCTCGCTCCCGCCCACCGGGCATACGCGTCCGCCTCGTAGTAAGAGACGTGAGTAACAGGTTCGTCAAGGTTGACCTGCCGGTGCCCCCGCAATGTGAAGCTATGCCAACTACCATTCATCGACTCCCAATAGCCGGGCGCCCGCCACCCGTGCT
>JAHHLP010000488.1 GCA_018679295.1 Rhodothermia bacterium | reverse complement strand
GGCGTGTCCTGCTTGATCCCTCCGAGTCCGAAGCGACCGCTGAGTTTCTGCTTGGTGCGCACCGTCTCCTTCGTGGCGAGCGCTTCGATGCCGCCGGTCACGGCTAGCGAGTTGATTCCACCACCCTGCCAGTTCGAGAATCCGACCTGCGAGCCGGCGACCTTTAGGGCTGCCGAAGGCTGCCAGCCTTCCGGTGGCGGTGGCGGTGGGGCATCTTCCGCTTCCTGTGCGCTGGCGGGAAGCGCCATAGCGAGTACGACCGCAACGGCCGCGAGTATCTTCAGTCCGTACCGTTTCATGGGGCTGCTTGTTGATTGGTGGGTAGTGATTACGGTTCGGGTGAGATGTTCGAAATATCGAATCGAGACGCGTGCGCTATGGTTAAGAAGGGGTGAGAATGGTCGGAACGAAGGAAGAATGGGCGGAACGAGAAGAGCCAGAATGCCACGTGAGATGTCTCAAGCCGGGTGAATCGCGAGCACACTCGCTATCTATTGCATAGCGCTTCGCGCGCGCGCCAGGTTCTCCGCGGCATTCCTGTGATCAGGATCGGCCCGCACAGCCTTTGCAAACAGGTCAGCAGCACTCCGGATATTGCCCCGTTGTGCCTCAATCACGCCCAGATTGTTGTATGCGTCCGCATTGTCAGGGTCGAGCGAGATCGCGCTTCGGTATGCGGCTTCGGCCGCTTCTACTTCGCCGAGAGCCTTGAGCACGACCCCAAGCTCGTAATGCGCGCCAGCCGACCTCCCATCCAGTTCGACGGCCGTTTCGAGTTCGCTCCTCGCCGCGACCCTGCGACCGAGTTCTGAGAGGAATATGCCGTACTCCAGGCGAATCGCAGGATTGTCCGGTGCGATCCGAATCGCTTCTGCATAGTGGCTCAAGGCTTCTTCCACGCGGCCTGACCGCCGCAGAAGTGCTGCCTTCTGGAGCCGCGTGTTGACGTCGTCCCATGCGGTCGCGCCCGCAAGATTTTCAAGCCGTTCCGCTTCGTCGACCTTTCCCGCCCAAAGCAAGACGTTGGACAACTTCTTTAGCGCGAGAGCATGCGCCTGTTCGTCCAGACTGCCTTTCACCCGGTCAGTTATCTCCGAGATTGAGTCCGCGTTCCACGTGGATGCGGGGGTCACCATGCCGGTTTGGATCATCTTATCAACGAGAGCAAGAGCAAGCATTCGATTGCCATCGATCGTTGGGTGTACGTGATCCAGAAACAGCTCTGATCCAGGAATACCATCGGGAGACTCCGCGTCTACAAGGCGAACAAAGTCGACGAAACCCGTGCCGTTTTCGTGAGCAACATCGGCCACCGTCTCCACCATTTTCGTTAGTGCGCGCAGTGGAGCAATGTCCTCGTCCCGCGCGGCGGCAAAGGTGCGGCGCGCTTCACCGGTGTTGCCGACAGCCCGAAGGGCCCTTCCGCGCAGAAACAGCACATCCGGATCTCGCTCATCCATCGATAGAGCCTGATCGGCAAGCGTCGCGGCTCGCAGCGGATCGCCTTCGCGAATGGCGGCTTCCGCAGCTAGCTTCCTTAGACTAACCTGCCGGACTTCCTCTTCGGTCAGACCATCGCTCGGCTCCGATTTGAAAGGCGAGAAATCTCCGATGTTAGACGCCGGGGTGACGAAGATCAGTTGCGACCCCGCCCGCCGGCTGATGAGCACCATACGCTCTAAACTTGACCTGAAATGCTCGAGTACGGCGTCGCGGATGTCGTCGTCGCGGTGATACTCCTCGGGACCGACGGATCGGTCCAGCACCGCCTGAACCTCACTCGATAAAACGTCGCCCTTCTGATTCGCGAAATCAGAAAGCAGCGTGTACAGTCTGAGCCGGGTTGCCAGCGATGCTGCGTCGCGGACCACGGTGGGCGTGTCGAGCAGCGGCCCGTACGTCCTCTTCTCGAGGAACTCGTTGTGGCCGGTGTAGATGATAAAAAGGTCCGGATCCAGCCCCGCGAGTTCGTCTATCAGCCGGACTATGCGGTAGCTGGCGTAGCTGACGCCACCGGCGTTCACCACCTCCCAATTCCTTTCAGGATCGGCCTCGGCAAGAAAGGATCTGAGCCAACCGCAGAAAGACGTTCGATCGTCGTACGGTCGGCCGAAGGTCGTCGAGCCACCGAGACAAAAAACGCGTGTTGTACCCGGAGCCTTTCGCGTTGAGAACTGCTGAGGGTTAAACCACTCCAGCTTGTTGGAGGCCGTCCGATAAACCTGCTCGCCGTCGGGTGTTCTGTCCTCGACGAACAGGGGCGAGTACCCCGCAAAACCAACGTATGGATCGGAGCTCTCGTAGAGGGGCACGACTCCGAAGACGCTCAGGATCACTTCCACGAACGCGAAGAACATCATGGCGACGACACACCCCATCGCCAGTCTCTTAGCAAAAGCAATCATTCCTGCAAGAATGCCTGGACAAAAAAGAGCCGCGTCCATCGGCAGACGCGGCTCTCTAAAGTCGTGGGAAGGGGTCAGCCTTACATGCTGTTCTTCCGCTCCTGTACGTCGACGCGGATGTCCTGGGCCATCTTCTTGAGATCCTGCATCGCCTTACGAACGCGCGTGCCGGCAGCTTTGTTGGCCTTGCTGTAGAACTTCTCGAAATCAGCTTCGAGCTCGTCGACGTAGTTCTTCAGCTCACTGAATTTGCTCATGGATTAACCTCCAAGTTCAACGTGGGTTTTAAATGGGAAATCGTCTAAATGCGCCCGCAGGCGCTTGGGAATGGAAAAACTTACACCACCCCGCACGGGCAGTCAAGGCGAGAACCGCACTAAATCGCCAAAAAAAGCCGATTCAGGGCGTTTTTGCAGCCAAAACTCGGGTAAATCGACCCGGATCTGCCGAAATGGCATGTCTGGCAGACGTCAATCGCACCGAAAAGCCATTTCTGACGAGCGAATCGAGGCCGTCTTTTTGGCCGTCAAATATGTTGTCAAGCAGCTGGTTTGGCGAAATCTCGGCCTGATGTACACCCTCTTTGATGACTCCAGCGCTACCCGATCGCGGGAAGACCACAACGAGGCAATCGTCCAAGCCCCGTGCCTTCGCGATGGCGACGACCGCGTCCGCTGTCGCAATCTCCTGAGCTCCATCGGCACCACCGGCCAGCGATGAGACGACCGGCACCGATCCGCTATCAACCAGCGAGAGGAGCCAGTCCGACTTGTCGGCCCGAGGCGTACCGTCTTTCCCGATCTTCAACAATCCGCGATCACTCCCCTGGATGCCGACAGCCGGAACGCCAAACTCGGTAAGCACACCCGTCACATCCTTGTTCACCTCACGGAGCGCACGTTCCACGACCGCTTTGTCCTCATCATCGGAGATCTGAAGAACGCCGTCGGTCCGAACCACCTCTCTTCCCCGCAACTCGAGAAGTCGTTCCGCGCGTTCGCCACCACCGTGCACCGCAAGTACGCGACGAGAATCCGGTTCAACCAGCGCAAGATGCCGGGCAAGGCTTTGTGTAAATAAGGGGTCACCGAGATGGTAGTCGTCAACCCAGAGAATGTGTACGGGAATAGGCATAGCGAAATGCGTTGGCCGGCGGGCTGGCGGAAGCGATCAGAAATCAGTCAAGACAAAATATTCAATGGCGGGCAGACGTCTCCGGATTCCCCCTCGTCTGCTTTTCATTTAAGAACGTCCGTTTCTGACCGATAATTTCGCGGTGTAGTGCGCCCGTTTAGTATGCGAGCCGACGCGCCTCCATGCACCCTTTCCCTGCACAAGGAGCACGTCCTCCAATTACTTTCCACGCAACGCACACGACGCGCAGTTCGACGACGTGAGTCTTCGGTCATCGACCGTCGTGGTTTCTTCCCGACCACCAGGCTAAAGTCGAATGACCGGACGACGCGGCAGCCAGCATACAACCGCACGTCACCTCCCTCTGCGCATCGCGCTCTACTCTCACGACACCTGCGGACTCGGCCACCTACGTCGCAATCTGGCCATCGCTGAAACGCTGCGATCGAAGTTGTCGGCAGACATACTGTTGATATCCGGCATACGCGAGGCAGGTTCTTTTTCGATGCCGAACGGTATCGATACCCTCCTTCTCCCCGCCCTGGCAAAGATCGACAATCTCAAATATGAGCCAAGGCGACTGGGCGTCGGCCTGTCGGATCTTGTCGCGATTCGATCGAATTCGATACGTGCCGCGATGACCTCGTTTCGACCGGACGTCTTCATAGTCGATAACGTGCCGCGCGGAGCGGTGGGCGAACTGGACGCTACTCTCGACGCACTCAGAACCAACGGTTACACCAGATGCGTGCTCGGTTTGCGGGACGTGCTGGACACGCCGGACAATGTTCAACAGGAATGGTCGCGAAACGACAACATTGCGGCCATTCGCGAGCTGTATGATGCTGTTTGGATCTACGGTGATCGGGACGTCTTTGACGGTGTGCGCGCATACGACTTTCCTGAGTTCGTGCGACGCAAGACGGTCTTCACCGGATACATTCGACCCATTGTCCATCCGGGGGGACGCGGATCGCAAATTCGCCCGGGGGAAAGCCCCGACATGTGCATCGTCGGCGGAGGGCATGACGGAGCACGCCTCGCGTCTGTCTTCGCTCAGGCGTGCGCGCTCAACCGGCGAAAGGGCATGATCCTGACCGGGCCGTTCATGAGTGACGTGGACGCACGACGGCTCGGCACTCACCCGGACGTGTCGGTACGCAGGTTCTCGACAGACCCGACGCAGCTGTACCGGGCCGCATCCCGGGTCGTTGCCATGGGTGGATACAACACCGTTCTCGAGCTGCTGTCACTCGGAAAGCGACCCTTGATCGTGCCGAGGGTATCACCGCGAAAGGAGCAACTCGTGCGGGCGAGAGCGTTTTCTGCGCGCGACCTCGTCGATCTCCTCCACCCCGAGGACCTGTCGGCTGAGCGGATCGCGAATTGGATCGCCGCCGATCAATCGGCACCGATCGATACAAGTGCTGCCATCAACATGGGCGGGCTCGACACGATTGTCGATCAGGTCAAGAAATTGACTGCGAGTCCGGCACTTGCCCTAACCGGCTAATAGAAAACGATATGAGCAAGATTGGCTACGTCGTCAAGCGGTACCCGCGCTACTCCGAGACGTTCATCGTCAACGAGATTCTGTCGCATGAGAGCGCCGGACTCGACATAGAGATATTCGCGCTGCGCCCGCCTTGCGACACGCATTTCCAAAGCATCCTTGCGGACGTTCGCGCTCCGGTTCACTATCTGGACACGCCCTCACGCGCAACGGCGTTCTGGGGGAGACTGGTACAGGCGGCGGAGCGCTTTCCGCGCATCTGGGCGTCACTGGAGGGGGCCAGCCGGCTGCCGGCACGAGACGTCTTCCAAGCGATCCATCTCTCGGAGCTGGCTGCGGATCACGGCGTAGCGCACGTGCATGCGCACTTTGCAAGTGCCGCAACCGACGTCGCCCGGGTCGCGAGCCAGATCTCGAACATTCCGTACAGCTTCACGGCCCATGCGAAGGACATCTTTCATGAGGAGGTGGACGAGACGTCCCTGGCGGACAAGCTGCGAGAAGCTGCCTTTACCGTGACGGTCAGCGACTTCAATGTCCGATTTCTTAAGGACAAGTTCGACGAGGATGCCGCACGGGTGCGTCGAATCTACAACGGTCTGAATGTCGAAGAATTTCGATTCTCGTCTCCTGCCGAGCGTGCACCACTTATTCTGGGTGTCGGACGCCTTGTCGAGAAGAAGGGCTTCGAGGTGCTCATCGACGCGTGCGCGATTCTGCATCATAAAGGGTGTCGCTTCTCGTGCGTCATCATCGGCGAGGGCGAGGAACGTCCCGCTTTGGCGGAGCGCATCGCAGAGCTTGAGCTGGGGAATAAAGTTCGTCTTGTTGGTCCGCGGCCGCGCCCCGACGTCATATCGATGATGCGGAAGGCATCCGTCATGGCCGTGCCCTGCGTTATCGGCTCCGACGGTAACCAGGATGGGCTGCCCACGGTCTTGCTGGAGGCGATGGCGCTGGGGACGCCATGCGTGTCGACCGACGTAACGGGAATTCCAGAGATAGTTCATCACGGCGAGACCGGGTTGATGGTGCCGCAGCGTGACCCCCGGGCGCTCGCAGCCGCCATGACTACGCTGCTGGAGGAGTCACCGCTTCGATGTGAGCTCGCTGGAAACGCCCGCAAACGCGTCGAACAGGACTTCAACGTCGAGAATTCCTGCGCCGAACTACGGGGACTTTTCTCCCACGTGATGCACGAACATCCTGGTGCCGCGGCTCGCCGCGTCTTTCTGGGGAGGGTGGCATGAGGATCGCCTACGTATGCATGGATCCCGGCGTACCGGTATTCGGGTCAAAAGGCTGCTCGATTCACGTGCAGGAGATACTGCGCTTCTTTGCATCTATCGGTGCGGACGTAACCGCCTTCACGCCGCGCCCCGGCGGGCCGCCACCCTCCGATCTGCAGTCAATCTCGTTAGAGCGACTGAAGGTGAAGTCCGACGCACTGGCGGATCGCGAGACCGTCGCCATCGCAATGAACGATGTTCTCAGGCAAGCACTGGGGCGACAAGAGGATTTTGATGTCGTATATGAGCGGCATTCCCTATTTAGTTATGCCGCAATGGAATATGCTCACGACAATTCCATCGTTGGGATACTGGAGGTGAATGCGCCGCTCGTTGACGAGCAGCAGCGCCACCGACACCTGGCGCGAGCCGAACTCGCCCGCCGAATATCACGCGTCGCATTTCGGGCGGCCACGTCCGTGGTCGCAGTGTCGGCGGATGCGCGCGACTACGTGCTTACGATGGCGCCGGGTATTGACACCGTTCACATCGTGCCGAATGGAGTCGACACCGATCGCTTTCGCCCGCCGAAACGAAGTCGAAGGTCCGGGCGACGCGACGGCTTCACGGCGGGGTTTGTGGGCAGCCTGAAGCCATGGCATGGCGTGGACGACCTGGTCCGTGCGTGGCATCTGGTTAGCGACCGCATCGCCGATTCGCAACTGATGATTATTGGGGACGGACCCGAGCGGACCAATCTCGAGGCACTCGCTGCAGACCTGGGCGTGTCGGACCGAACGCGATTTACCGGCGCCGTTCCGCATGAGGATATCCCCGGTCTTCTCTCCTCGATGGACGTGGCGGTTGCACCGTACCCGAAAGGAGGCGAATCGTACTTCTCGCCACTCAAGATCTTCGAGTATATGGCCATGGAGGTGCCCCTTGTAGCCACACGCTGCGGCCAGATTCCGGAACTGGTGTCGCACGGAAAAATGGGGCTGCTTGTCGAGCCCGGCGACGTGGCTGGAATGGCTGAGGCTATTCACTCCATCTACGTCGACCCGATGCACGCCTCAGAGATGGCCGCCGCAGCACGGCATTACGTGATCGACAACCATACGTGGCGGTCGGTGGGTGTCCGAGCCCTTGAGTCGGCGGGGATCCACATGATTCATTCTGTTGCAGCATGAGTCGTTCCCCTTCCATACGTCACTCGGTGCCGAGCCTTGTCCGGACGATTGCCCACTTCTGGCCATATCTACGAACACACCGGTGGATGATCGCGGGCTCGCTGGCAGCGCTCCTTGCCGGTGTTGTACTTCGCGCCCTCCAGCCCTGGCCGATAAAGATCGTGTTCGACGAGGTTTTGGGGGTCGGGACAACCAACACGTATCCGACGAATCCTCTCGTGCTTCTCGGTCTCGCAGGTGGCGCGCTGGTGGTTATCCTCACCCTTCGCGCCGTCACGACCTACGGGCACAAGGTGGGGTTCGCGCTCGTCGGAAACCGGGCACTTACGCGAATACGCGCCGATCTGTACCGGCACGTGCATTGCCTGCCTCTATCGTTTCATACCGGATCACGTCGCGGCGATCTGATCGTCCGAATGACGGGCGACATCGGTCGGCTCAAGGAAGTCACGACCACTGCGCTTATGCCGCTCGTGGCAAGCGTGCTCGTATTCGTGGTCATGGCGGGTTTGATGCTCTGGGTTAATGCGTCGCTCGCGTTTGTTGCGTTACTGTCGCTTCCCCTCTACTTCCTGCCGGCAACCCGACTCAACCGAAAGATCAAGCGAGCCTCGCGCGATCAGCGGAAACGCGAGGGTGCTATCGCGGCAACCGCCTCCGAATCGATTCACGCCATTGAGTCGGTGCAGGCGCTCTCGCTCGAGCAAGTATTTGTCGACGCTTTCGCGGGGCAGAACAAGAAAAGTCTGAAGGAGGGCGTCAAGATCCGACGTCTGGCTGCCAAGCTACAGGGATCGGTGCAAGTGATGACCGGGCTTTCGACTGCCGCAGTGCTCTTTTATGGGGGTGTGTTGGTACTTCGTGGCGGACTCACACCCGGTGAACTACTGGTCTTCCTATCGTACCTCAAGGCGATGTTCAAACCGATGCAGGACTTCGCCAAGTACTCGAGCCGACTTGCGAAGGCATCTGCTGCCAGTGAACGTGTGATGGAGTTGTTCGCGCAGACGCCGACCGTGGTCGACGCGGATAACGCCGAGGATGCTCCGCCGCTGCGGGGCGAGATCACCTTCAGCAACCTCTCCTTCTCGTACGATGGAGAGGGCGAACATCTCGTCGACGTGGATCTTCAGATACCGGCCGGCCAGCGCGTCGCGATCGTCGGCCCATCAGGACACGGAAAGTCGACACTGGTATCTCTCGTGCCCCGCTTGCACGATCCAACCGCCGGCACCGTCGCTGTCGACGGAAGAGACATCCGGGATTACACGCTCGCCTCGCTTCGCGGACAGATCAGCATCGTCCTGCAATCTTCGGCTCTGTTCGCTGCGACCGTGGCTGAGAACATCGCTCTGGGAGTTCCCGATGCAACCGATGAGGAGATCGTAGCCGCCGCGCAACTTGCTCACGCCCACGATTTTATTAGCCGTCTGCCCAATGGCTACGACACCCAGCTGGGAGAAGC
>JAHHLP010000337.1 GCA_018679295.1 Rhodothermia bacterium | reverse complement strand
CCCAAAAGTTCGGCGGCCCGCGACACGTTTCCGTCCCGCAACAGTAGGCTGCGAATCGTCGACGATGAGATCACAGTCTCTGCGTTGCGCTCTGCCGGGAGCTTGCTAACCTTAAAGCCAAGCTCTGCACCGAGCGACTCCAGCAAGTCACTGTCGCCGCTCCGGCTTCGGCCGAACGTGTGATCGTAGCCAATAACAATCTCTTTCAGCCCGATCGTCTTGAAGAGCACAGTGCGTACGTACTCGTCGGGAGCAATGGACGCGAAGTCATTGTCAAAAGGAACTACGACAACGCGGTCTATACCGAGCGAACTAAGCAAATCGATCCGCTCTGGTATCGTCGTAATTAGCGGGACGATATCACCGGACGTGATTTCGCGGGGATGCGGATCGAAGGTGATGACTGTTGCCACGCCTGAGCTCACAGCGGCCCGCTCGACCACCGTAGAAAGAACGGACGAGTGCCCCCGATGCACCCCGTCGAAGGTGCCAACAGTGACTATCGAGTCGGGCCTTTGTTGGACATCTACGCCGAAATACTCAACCATTTTCGGCCGTTGGTCCATCTGGCGTCGTTCCCTCGTAGAGCGCCAGCAGTTCATCCAGCGTAAAGGCGTCGGCAACATGAAATGGTCCGATCGACAACCGTCTGAGCGCGACAAGGTGCGCTCCAACGCCGAGTAACTCCCCCAGATCGTGGGCCAGCGCCCGGACATAGGTCCCTTTCGAGCATGTGACGATGAAGGAAGCATCGCAACCATTGAGACGCTCAAAGAGAAAACTCTCGACCGTCACAACTCGGGGTGGCCGAAAACCTTGCTCTCCGCGACGCGCTTTTTTGTAAAGCCGCTCCCCCTGGTACTTGATGGCTGAGTATGGCGGACTCTTCTGGACGAATGTTCCGGTGAACTGTTTTGACTGACTCTTCAGGTCGTCCAGGCTCAAATGGGATGCGTCTTTTTGGCGTACAACTTCGGTGTCCGCATCATACGAGGGTGTCGCTTCACCAAGTCGCATAGTACCGTGATACGTCTTGTTCAGGTCTACCAGTTTCGACATTTGCTTGGTAGCGCGGCCAGTCATGCAGATGAGAAGGCCCGTAGCCATCGGATCGAGGGTACCGGCATGACCGGTCTTTCGGATTCCCGAAATCCGGCGCAGTCGTCTGAGTACATCAAATGATGTGCAGCCCCGTGGCTTGTCGATGAGGATGAGCGAGTCCTGCAGTGTCTTCCTTCCAGAAGTCTTGCTGACGACCTCAGGACGCAGACGTGAATGCTCAGGAGTGGCTGCCACTTCCCTGGTCATGATCCTTCTGATGGGCCGTCCTCACGCGCGCCACGCTCCGCGCGAATCTTCTCGAAGAGTCCCTCGATTCGCTCCGCCTCTTCAAGTGTTTCGTCGAGAAAGAAACGAAGCTCGGGAATCTTTCGGACCTGATGCCGAATACGGCCGGCGAGCGCGTTCCGTATCTGCGGGTTGAGTTCCTCCAGGTGACGAAAGGTAGCCTTTCTTTCCTCCGGCTTCGCACCATACACGCTAACATACAGGTATGCGATGGACAGATCGCGGGAGACGCGCGCACCCGTAATCGTCAACATGGGACCGAAATGCTCAGAGAAGGATGAGTTGAGCAACCCAGCGACTTCCTTTTGGATAAGTCGGGCTACTCGCTCCGATCTAACGCTCATGGCGGGCGGTGCCAATTATGGGAACAGACGTGAACTGACTAGACCTCGAGGGTGCGCTTTGTCTCTACGATTTCAAAGGCCTCGAACTGATCACCGACCTTGACATCGTCGTAGTTCTCCATGCTCATTCCGCACTCGTAGCCGCTCTGCACGTCGCGGACGTCGTCCTTAAACCTCTTCAAGGACGCCAGATTACCCTCGTAGATCACGACGCCATCCCGGATAAGTCGGACCCTGTCGCTGCGTCGGATTTTCCCGTCGACCACATAGCAGCCGGCAACCGTTCCAACCTTGGGCACCTTGAAGATCTCGCGGACTTCTGCCAATCCGAGCGTCTTCTCGCTCTTCTCGGGCGAGAGCAGACCTTCGAGAGCGTCGCGCACATCCTGAATGGCATCGTAGATAATCGAGTACGTGCGAACGTCGATCTCCTCTCGTTCGGCGAGGGCTCTCGCGGTAGCCATTGGCCGTACCTGGAACCCGATAATAACTGCGTCCGATGCGGACGCGAGCATCACGTCGCTCTCCGTAATTGCACCTACCCCGGTGTGGATGATGTTCACGGCGACCTCTTCCGTGGTAAGCTTGAGAAGTGAGTCCGAGAGCGCCTCGACTGACCCTCCCACGTCGGCCTTCACGATCAGGTTCAGCTCCTGGAAATCACCAAGTGCAAGGCGTCTGCCGATCTCGTCCAGCGTGATGTGTTTCCGCTGGCGCAGGGACTGCTCCCGGTGAATCTGTTGACGTCGCTGCGCAATGTCTCTCGTCTCCCGTTCATCGTCGAGTACGATGAATTGGTCTCCGACTTCCGGCGATCCGTCGAAGCCGAGCACGAGGGCCGGCTTTGACGGGCCTACGTCGTCGATGCGGTTTTCCCTCTCATCAAACATCGCCCTGACTTTTCCGCTATGCACACCGGCAACGAAAGTGTCACCGACCTTAAGCGTTCCTGTCTGCACGAGAACAGTAGCGACCACACCGCGACCCTTGTCCTTGCGGGCCTCAATGACGGTTCCTACCGCGTTTCTGTCCGGATTCGCTTGCAGTTCCAGCAACTCGGCCTCGAGAATGACCTTGTCCATCAGGTCCTCAAGGCCCTCTCCGGTTTTGGCCGAGACGAACGAACACTGGACCTTGCCACCATACGGCTCAACCAACACATTCTGGTCGGCCAATTCCTGCATTACCTTCTGCGTATTTGAGTCCGGCTTGTCAATCTTGTTGACTGCCACGACCATAGGCACTTCGGCAGCCCGAGCGTGATTTATTGCCTCGACCGTCTGCGGTTTCACGGAGTCATCTGCGGCCACGACGAGAATCACGAGGTCTGTCACCTTGGCTCCGCGTGCGCGCATGGCGGTAAAGGCTTCGTGGCCCGGAGTATCCAGGAACGTCAAAGCTTTGCCGTTTGACAGTTCCACATGGTAGGCGCCGATATGCTGAGTGATCCCGCCCGCTTCTCCTGCGACAACGTTGGCGCTTCGCACATAGTCGAGGAGCGACGTCTTGCCATGATCGACGTGCCCCATTACCGTGACGACCGGCGCCCTGCCTTGCAGATCTTCCGGGGCGTCTTCTTCAACATGGATGTCATCGGTTCCGAACTCGGTGATGAACTCGAGTTCATAGCCGAACTCATCCGCCACAAACGTTATGGTGTCCGCATCGAGGCGCTGGTTAATGGAGACCATCATCCCAGCTTCCAACAGCGTATTAATGACCTCCGTGACCGAGACATCCATGAGGTTGGCGAGCTCGCCCGTTGACAGATACTCGGTCACCCGCAGCTTTCCGGACTGCTCTTCCATCTCCGCGAGTTCACGCTCACGATCGGCCGCGTGCTGCTCGCGGCGCTGCCGGCGTCGTCGTTGCCGAACCCGTGACGCTCCCTGCTCGAGCTCACGCAAAGTCTCCTGCAGTGTCTGCTCGACTTCCGCCTCATCGACGGCAGCCCCTTTCTTGCGCCCTTTCTTCTTCTTGCCTGGCCGACGATCGACATCATCAGCCTTGACGCTGACTTTGGGGCCGTCGGTTGTGGCAGTTTTCTTTCTCTTCCGCTTTCTGCGTCGCCGTCCCCCTTCACGCTCGAGTTCCTCCGCCGGCAATTCGATCTTGCCGAGAACGGTTGTGCCCTGCAGACGATATCGGCCAGCCGAAAGCGTATCCTCTCCCTCTACTTCCTCTTCGGCTTCCTCCTCGTCGACGGGTTCCGGGGCGGCGTCCGCCTTCGCGGTGGTCTTCTTCCTTGCGGGCGCCTTGGCCTTTGGTATTGATTTCGCCTCGACTTCGGCCGGTTCGGCGGGTGCCGGCGCTTCCGGCTCCTGCTCTACGGTTTCCTCAACCTCCTCTGCCGCATCTGGCTCAGATACCTCCTCGATCGCCTCAATCGGCGTTTCTTCGACCGCCTCGGCTGGGGCTTCCTCTGCCTCGGCTGTCTCCGACGCGGGTTCTGCGACCGGTTCCGGAACCTCTGTTTCAGGCTCTTCTACCGGCACCGGCGCCGGCTCCTCTTTGCCGGGCTCAGCCTCTACCGCGTCTTCGATCGATACGACCTCATCGGTGTGATCCTCACCGGATTCCTCAAGCCGCGCAAGGCGCTTCGACTTCACGCGGTCGGCGGCAGCCTTGTCCTCGGCGTACGTGTCAAGCAGATGTTCGTAGGCCTCTGGGTCAACGATCGCAGCGTTGAGCCCCGTACCCGTAAGCGCATTCTTGAAACCGGCCGTCTTGAGGTCATCGACGAGCGTGTCCACCGACACGTTCAATTCACGTGAGACCCTGAACAGTCGCTTCTTCTTAAATTTTGACTCAGTCGCCATCTACTCTGCTATCGACTCTTGTAATGTCGTGTGCGGCCGGTTTCGCCCACCGGTTACGCTTCGAATTCCTCTTCCTCTTCTTCGCCGGTTGCAAACTCCGCCTTGATCACGGCAAGTACGTGCTTGGCCAGCTCAGCTTCGAGGCCGGCTCTGCGCATCAATTCCTCAGGCGAAAGCTCGAGGACGGCCTTTGCCGAGTCGCATCCGATGTCGCGGAGCCGCTGGAGCGTCTCAGCATCAATTTCATCTGCGAATTCAACCATATCGATGTCCTCCTCATCTTCAGAGATCTCTCGATACACGTCGATTTCGTATCCAACAAGCTGCGAGGCCAAGCGAATGTTTATTCCACCGCGACCGATCGCCTTACTGACCTCATCCGCGTTCACGACCACTTTGGCGCGGGGGGGCTTGAGTTCATCGTTGATCGTAACCGAAATCGGATTAGCCGGAGAAAGCGCGCTTGAGATAAGGCGGTGCGGGTCTTCGGAGAACTCGAGCACATCGATGTTCTCGTTCGCAAGTTCGCGCACGACCGCGTGAATCCGCGAGCCCTTCATGCCCACGCAGGCTCCAACGGGATCAATGCGCTCGTCGTGACTAATCACGGCTACCTTCGCCCTGTCACCCGGCTCCCGGACGATCTTCTTGATCTCGACAATGCCCTCGTCGATCTCCGGGACCTCGAGTTCGAAGAGCCGCTCCATGAACAGCGGGTCAGCGCGGCTAATGATCACCTGCGGGTTGTTTCCAGCATCCCGCCGGACCTCCTTGATCACAGCCCGCAGCATGTCACCCTTCCGATAGCGGTCTTTGTAAATCTGTTCCTCGCGCGGCAGGACGAGTTCCACCTTGTCATGAATGACCAGCACTTCCCGCCGGCGGGTCTGATACACTTCCCCGACGACGATCTCGCCCACGAGTTCGGAGTACCGGTAGTAGATGTTCTCTTTCTCTATGTCGCGGATTCGCTGACTGAAGGTTTGCCGCGCGGTCATTACGGCACGCCGACCGAAGTCGGTTATGCTAACCTCGGTTGCCACCTCGTCGCCGATCTCAAAATCTTCGTCGATCTTGGTTGCAGAAGTCGCTTCTATCTGTGTTACCGGGTCCTCCAGATCCATGTCTGGAATGACCTCGCGAATGTGGATAATCTGTATGTCGCCGTTGTCCGGATTGATGATGACCTCAAACGAGTCATCAGCACCGTACCGCTTTCGGATCATCGCCCGGAACACATCCTCCACGATCAGCTGGAGCATGTCCCGGTCGATGCCTTTCTCTCTCGCGATCTCAGCGAATGAGGATACAAGGTCGCTACTCTGCATGTAATAACCTTCTCGTGTTCGCGTGCCCTGTGAAGATGGAAGTTACCAAGGAAGGAGGACGCGTACCTCCTCCACCTCTCCAAAGGACAATCGGTTGTCTACTTTGTTCTGTGCCCGGATTGTGAAGCTGTCTTCGTCAACGTCTGCCAGTGTCCCTCGAACTTGCTTGCGACCATCCTTGAAGCTGACTGAGACGTCGCGTCCGACGTTCTTTCGCAGCTGACGCGGCGACATCAGCGGACGGTCGACCCCCGGTGACGATACATTAAGGTTGTACCGGCCTGGAACGACATCCTCGCTTTCAAGCAGGAAGCCGATTTCGCGGCTCATTTCAGCCAGTTGTTCCACGGAGAGGACGTCATCCGAATCGACATAAATCTCTATCACCCGCGAGCCCTTCTGACCGCGAACGACGACATCGACCAGATAGAGGGGCTCGGCCACCACCTCCTGGGCGATCGACCGGACCCTATTCTCGACCGTGTCTACCGACGTAGCTCCCAAATGTCTTTCAAGCAAATCTATCAAGTGCAAAAAACGCCCGATCCATGAAGGGACGGGCGCCTCTCTCACGAAAACACCAACAAAAAAGGGCGGCTGCTCTACAATCGCCTCCCTTCCGTCAAGCG
Source organism: Rhodothermia bacterium (assembly GCA_018679295.1). Taxonomy (GTDB): domain Bacteria; phylum Bacteroidota; class Rhodothermia; order Rhodothermales; family JABDKH01; genus JAHHLP01. Next base: position 319 of record JAHHLP010000337.1, on the reverse strand, counting down.
TACAAAATATACGCTGTAAACAGCCTGCAGCGCAAACGTGCGATGCGTGGTAGATAACGTCGTAGATGCCTGCAGGTTTCAGCCCCGACTGGACCGAAAAGGACAGGAAACGGGATGACTCAGACAAGCGTGGGACGCTTCTCCGACGGGCTCTTCTCGGGGAAGTCGATCATGTAGTGTAGCCCACGGCTTTCACGCCGCATCTGCGCACTGCGGATGATCAGGAACGCTACCGCAATCATGTTGCGAAGCTCGCAAAGACCAGCCGAAACACGGGACCGCCGATAGAAGTCCTCCGTCTCCTCGAAGAGCACTCTCG
>JAHHLP010000462.1 GCA_018679295.1 Rhodothermia bacterium | reverse complement strand
CTTGCGGGAGAGCGTCCATTCGAAGGGGAGCGGCAGGTAGACTTCTTTCGGTCGATTCTCAACGACGATCCGATCTGGCCTACCGATATTGCGCAGACAGTACCCGAGGAAATGAGACGTGTCGTCTCGGCGATGCTGCGAAAGGATCGAGACGTTCGTTATCAAAGCATCGACGATCTGTTGATCGACCTCGGGTCGCTGCGCGACGACGGTTGTTTGCGCAGCCCGCTGCACGCGCCGGCAGATGAAGTCAAGGGGTGGAGGTACGGCTATAAGATAGCAGCGTCTGTCTTGCTTGTTGTGGTGGCACTTCTGCTGCTATTTCAATGGCTGCCTTCGAGAACGGTTGATCAAGAACCTTTTGCAGCAAGCGAGCTGCCCGCTCCGCGCGCCGTGGCCGTGTTTCCTTTTTCGGAGGAGTATTCTCCCACAGGTGGCATAGGAAATCGACTAGCTCTTGAGTTGAGCCGCGAACTATTTGATGCGGCCGTAATAACCAGCGTAGACTACAACACCATCCAGGCCCGGACGGGCGGAATGGCCGTTGTTGATCCCGCAGTGGCTCGCACTCTAACGGCAGGGCTGGAAGGAGACCAATTCATCCTCGGAAGGGTAACTCCAACCGTGGAGGGAGTAGATGTTAATGCGTCCTTATATGATGACGCTGGGCAATTCCTGACGCAGGCCACTGCGATCGCCTCTGACGCGAATCAGAGTGCCCCGTTGGTCGATGCGCTACTCCAGCAATTGCTGCCTTGGTGGGAGCCGGAGCTTAGCGCGGACCACATTCGCGGTCGTCACTCCATCGCGCGGGCAGCAGGCACTACGGAGTCGGGAGCCGCGCTGAAGCAGTTCGTACTCGCTCTCTACAGCGGAGATTCCGCTCAGGAAGACGAACGACTTAAGAGGGCTCTCGAACTTGACTCGACATTCGCGATGGCTGCGTTCGTGCACGTCCGCGAAATGATGGGCAACAACGTGACAGCAACGAAGCAGGACGCCGGCCGATCGTTGCCGCTCCTGCTCCGATACCGCCACGAGCTGCCGGAGGTGGAGGCCGGTCTCACAGAGATATACACGCAGAATCTATTGTTCGAAGAAAAACGCCGAAAGTATGTCGATCTGCTTGACGTAAACCAGCAGGATGGCGCGTTGTGGGAGGAATACGGCGAGTTTTTGTTTCTAAATGGCTACAAAAATGGTTGGCGCACATTGGACGCGCTCGCACCTCTGCTCCGTGCCCGCGATCTCAACGGGTTTCCGCGATTTCTTCTCAGAGACATAGGACTCTTGCAAGGCGACCTTTCTCTCGTTTCCGCTGACCTCGACTACCAGCGGACGAGGGGTGCTCCGGACGGTCGCTGGGCATTCTGGTATGAGTCGGCGCTTGAGGATGCCGCCGCGCGAGACGATCTGGCCGAATTTGAGCGACTGCTTGGCGACCACCGCCGCTTTCATCCGTATCGGTTGACGGCTGCTGCAGACAGAATCGCGCAGTACGCCAAAGACATCGAATATCCGCGGCGCATCGCCCGCGTCTTTGTGACCGCTCCCGACCTCACAGCCAATTGGAGGGAATGGGGGCGTTACATTGACGCGCAGATGGACGTGGCGTCCGGACGGCTGAAATCCGGAACGGGCAAGATGCTTGATCTTGCAGAGGAGAATCCCGCGTTTGTCATGCACGCTGTCCTCGTCCGATTTGGCAGTCACGTGCCAAACGATTCTGCCGTCTGGTCCGAGTTGGATCGACGCGTGGCGCGGTGGGATACCCTTGCGGCCGACTGGCCGTTTACGACGCCTAATCCGCTCCTGAATGCGCAGGAAGCGCAGCGATCATTTCTTCGAGCGATCATTGCTTTTCGGCAAGAGAATTGGACGAACTTCGACCGACATCTGAATCTTCTATCCCGGTCGGCAGAGGTGAAGGGTGAGTCGAGCAGGTCGGCGGCGATGCGCAATACCCTGACGGCGTGGCGCCTGTGGAAAGACGGACGCCTTGAAGAAGCCTTGGCACTCCTGGACCGTGCTCAGCGCGATTACGATCCTCCTGAATATGCGTACCAGTCGTGGATTACCGACCAGCTGCTAGACCGCTACCTTCGCGCCAAGATTCTATATGCGCAAGGCGAATACGAGACGGCTCTTACCTGGTACCTCTCGTTGAATGATCGAGGTCGAGGGTGCTTCTATGCCGTTTGGGCAATCGGCCCGGTTTTCTATCTCGCAGGTGACATCAACGAAAAGCTGGGCCAACCTGAACTGGCAACTCGACACTATCGAAGGTTGATCGATTTCTGGAGCGATGCGGACGGCGAACTTCAGCAGTATGTCGATTCGGCCCGAGTTCGTGTGGAGAGGCTCGTAGTGGTCGCGGGCTGAGCCACAAGATTCCTCCGGACTCTCCATCACAATTCGACCTTACGCCTTACGCCAACGCGCTCTCCTGACCGGAGTCGCGAACGAATAGGCAGGACGCTCTTGTTCGATCCACCATTTCACGGATGAAGTCGAAGTTGGGATCGGTGAGAAGCCCGAATATGTTCAGGTCGGCCTGCGGACCTGCCGAGAGATACTCTTTGAAGTCGCCCCGCGCGACAATGACCTCGGTTTCTGGCAACCGTGCCAGATCCATCAGCCGGCTCATGAACTCGCGCGCGTTCTTCTCTTCCCGTTCGTCTTCAATGACCGTCAATATTCGCAGGTGTGCCTTCCAGTTTCTCTTGAGTTTGTACGCGATCAGTATCGGCAGGTCGAGATTGCCGATGTCCCAGCGCAGGTTCCAGTCGGGGCTTCGGTCGCGGATCCAGACGTTCACGGATTGCCGCTGTCCCAAGCCGGCTACAGGATGAGGAGCATATAGCAGCGTCCCGAGCTTCAGCGACTTTGCCTGTCGCACAATGTCTCGATACTCGCGCTCCCGATCCTCCGACGACGACATTGGAAGAAATACGATGTTCGGCCGGAAGAATGCCCCTTGTAGCACCTGCATACCCACTGACAGGCTTTCGCCGAAGCTCTTGTTGTCCACAACCGTGGCCGAAGCGAATACGCCTCTGTCCCGAAACGCCTGATGCAGTTTCTGCAGGTTGTCCACCAAACCATCAGGACTTTCAGGTGTCCTGACGCCAATCAGCTTGACGGACCCCTTCGGATACGTGATGTTCTGTATGAACTCAAACGATCCGCGCAGACGGCTTGTATCCTCGACGGGGATCAACAGGTTAGGCTTCCACGCCCGTTCTTGTCGCGTAGGCATCTCGGCAACCTTCTTTGCTGCCCATTCGGCAAAGGCGACGAACAGTCCGCTCCGAACGTCCTCGAACGGAGCGTCAAGTCGCTGCCTCGACAACACCCCGTAGAAACCGACAACAACGG
>JAHHLP010000043.1 GCA_018679295.1 Rhodothermia bacterium | reverse complement strand
TTCTATGGGTTGCCGCTTCCGCGGCAATGACGGATCTATGGCCGGGATCCAGTCGAAGCCCGAAGTCGCTTCATCCCTTCTATGGTTGCCGCCTTCGCGGCAATGACGGATCTATGGCCGGGATCCTTCCGTCCAATGGTCTGCCGCTTTTCCCGCGTCCGCGGGGACAAGCCGCGGCATGACGTATCGGCCTAGTCCGTTTCACCTTGGATCGTCACCGTTATTCTCCGGGGCCCTCCCGAGTCCCGATGCTCGCACAGGTAAATCCCCTGCCACGTGCCGAGGCTAAGCCGGCCGTTCGCGATTGGAATCGTAAGGCTGCTGCCGGTAAGGGACGCCTTTATGTGGGCCGGCATGTCGTCCGGACCCTCAATGGTGTGGTCGAAGTAGTTCGCTCCGTCTGGTACGAGCCGGTCAAAGAAACGGGAAAAGTCGGACCGCACGTCAGGCGATGCGTTTTCATTGAGTGTCAGTGAGGCCGATGTATGCTGCAGGAAAAGATGCGCGACCCCGATCCTGAACTTTCTGATGTCGTCCAACTGAGACACGATCTCCCTCGTGACCAGATGATATCCTCGCGCCCTCGGTTTCAAGGTTAGCACGTACTGACGCCACTCGGTTGGCATTCTTCTCTCGGATCTGTTTACTGTGTCCCTGAGTAGGTTGAGGAGGTGCCGGGATCGGGTACGATCAGGTCGAGGTAAACGGGAAAGTGATCGCTGGCAGGGGGATCACCTCCGGATGGACGCCAGACGCCTCCGGAAAACACTTCCATTTCTACCGACGGCAACACGTAGTCAATTCTCAGGCCCCACTCTGCGGTATCGTCGGCATCCAGGGTCGGGAAGGCTTCTATCCCGTCGGTCGATGCAGCAGGAACGTATTCCCCGTTCACACGCTCGAGGTGTGTGAGTTTGCCGATCGGATTGTCGACCGAACTGCCTTCATCCGGGTCCGCGTTCAGGTCGCCCATAATGACGAAGAGCGCCCCCGACTTGAGACCGCCGCGCACGCCTGAATCATCGGTCATATACGAGTCGCCCGCAACGTAGTCACGCCAGAAACGGATCTCGTCGTGATTTCGCAGCTTGTTGCGCGCTTCCGGGCCGTCGAAAGCGGGCGGCGTTGGATGACTCACGAGCAGGTGGACGACCTGGCCGTTCGGCAATCTCACCGGTACGTCTACGTGGTTTTTCGAGCTAAGCCGCATGTCGGCCCATTCGCTGCTGTCGTACCACGGCTCCCCCGTCTTAGGGTCGACAGGCTTTCGGGCGCGAGGCATGTCGGACCACTTGAACTTCTGGAAGGATCGGATCTCGCCTGAGATAACCTGGAGTCTTGGCGTAACAAACAGTGCCATGGCGTACTGGCCTGGAAAGGTCCCAAATCCCCACGAGTCGTTGCCGTAGGCTCGTTGGTCGGCCGTCTGGCGCGGCGGCGCACCGTCCTCTGCCGATGGCTCGGGCGGAGGGTAACTCGAAACAATCTCACCGCTGTTATCGAGATCGTGTCCGCTCGGCAAACCAGTATTAGACGGGAAAGATATCGCCTCGAACTTAAGGGGAGCCAAACCGGAATCCTGGGGAACCGATAGATACCGATTCACGAAACGCGCGGCGTTATGCCCGCTTCCCTCGGACGACGAGTAACCCGGCACGCCCTCTTGATCGTAGGCCATCTCATTGATCAGAAGGATGTCGGGGCGCAGGATTTGGATCGTGGCTGCCGCCGCTCGAAGTCGTGGATGCCCATCTCGAAGCAGGTCCGTTGTCCGCAGGTCCTCGATGTTGTATGTCGCGACGCGAAGGCGCACTGGACCGTCTATTACCGCGTCTTGACGAGCGCAGCCTGTAATACACAGGAGACCGCAAACAGCGATTTTCAGGTCGACCAAATGGTTGCGATCAGGCAATGCTCTGCGGCCCTTGGCAGGAATTCTCGCCTCCATGTATAGCATTCAGTATTGTTCGCAAGGACAGCTCTTCAATTCGATGACGACACACCAGACTAGGGTATGCCCAGAATCTTATGTGTCTGGAGGCTCACTCGCCACCGTGGATTCTGTCGACAATAAGATACCGCGGCAGATGTATTTGCCTCGACCAGCGGTCCGTCCATGGGCTGCAGCGAGAAGTAGCGAAAGTTCAGCTCTTCAAAAGAAGCGGGGTCGACGCCGTCCTGAGGAAAGACCAGCTTCAGCTCATCGCCGGATCGAACAACAAGATCAGCACCCATCTTGGGACTGACGCACAGCCAATCGATCCCGCGCGGAATATCAACCGTGCCGTTTGTCTCCACGGCAACTTCGAATCCGGAATCGTGCAGAGCAGTGATTAATTGCTCATCCAACTGAAGCAGCGGCTCACCCCCTGTAGCCACAACGAGCGGCCGAGGTTCCGGACCGGAGCGGCCGTTCGCCTGACCCATTTCATCGCGCCAAACCTGGCTCACCGAGTCGCATAGACGGTCGGGCGACTCAAACTTCCCCCCGCCCGGACCATCGGTACCTACGAAGTCCGTGTCGCAGAACTGACATACGGCAGTAGCGCGGTCCTCTTCCCTACCTGACCACAGATTGCACCCGGCGAAGCGGAGGAAGATCGCGGGACGCCCCGTCTGAGCGCCCTCTCCCTGGACAGTGAAATATATCTCTTTGACTGAGTAGGTCATCAGGTGTAGGCCGGTCACGGAGAGCCGGCAAGTCGATTAGATAGGCAGGCGACAAGCACAGCCGCCTGTACGGCTGTTTGCAGGGCAGCCACCCACACAGTTCTCGGACGATCTCCTCCTTCTGTTTGATTCCTGATCTGTAACTTGGTCGCAAATCATCCCCGAAGAATTTACAACCCAGCGTGCTGCATGCAGATATCAGCAAACAGCTTCATTGTTACCGGCGGCAGCTCCTGACTTGGTGCCGCCACGGCGGAAATGATCGTTCGTTCCGGTGGAAACGTGGTATTGGCGGATGTCAATTCCAAGGAAGGGAAGCCGCTCGCGAAAAGGCTTGGTGTGGATCAGGCAGTCTTTGTCGAGACTGACGTCACTACGGCCAAAAG
>JAHHLP010000064.1 GCA_018679295.1 Rhodothermia bacterium | reverse complement strand
GAACCAAACACTGGCGATAACCGCCATGAGGGACTCGGCAGCAAGGATCGCAAAGTAGACCCCTTTCGGACCTAGGTCCAGCGATACGGCGAGGAAGTATGCCAGCGGTATCTGGAGAACCCAGAAGCAAATGATGTTGATGTAGGTCGGTGTAACGGTATCTCCCGCTCCGTTGAAAGCCTGCACAACGACCATCCCGAGAGCGTACAGCACGTAACCATAGGAGACGATTCGAAGGCAGTCGACACCATACTCGGTGACGGCTGGATCGTCGGTGAAAAGACCTATGATTGGTTCCGCGAAGAAGATGAAGATGAGACCTACGCTTCCCAGGAACGCCATGTTGTAACGAGCGGTCATCCAAACAGATTTTTCTGCCCGCCCCGGATTGCCCGCCCCGAGGTTTTGTCCCACAAGGGTGGCCGCCGCATTTGACATCCCCCACGCAGGAAGGAAGAAGAAGATCAGGATCCTGATGGCGAGTGTGTAACCTGCGACCGCGGCCTCCCCAAACGATGAGATGATGCGAACGAGCGCGACCCAGCTAGCGGTCGAAACAAGGAACTGGAAGATTCCGAAGGCCGACACTCGAAACAGGCGCCACATCACCGAAAAGACCAAACGCAGATGGCCGCGGGTTATCCGGATGCGGGACGCGCTGCCGGCGAGCCCGCGCATCTGATACATCACGCCGATTCCCCTGCCAATGGAGGTAGCGACCGCCGCTCCCGTGAGTCCGAGTTCGGGAAATGGCCCGAGCCCGAAGATGAGACACGGATCCAGAATGATGTTGCATATGTTGGCGATCCAGAGAGACTTCATCGCCATTGAGGCGTCTCCGGCCCCGCGGAAGACCGCATTGATCAGGAAGAGGAGGAAGATCACTACGTTCGTCCCGAACATGACGCGGGTGTACGTGGCGCCCTCGGCAATCATCGCGTCGGATGCTCCCATCAAGACAAGCAGATCTTTCGCGAAGAAGCCCCCGAATACGCCGACGACCGCTGCCAACATGATCCCCAGGGCAATTGCCTGAACCGCGGCAACGGCAGCAGCCGGAAGGTTCTTCTCTCCCACCCTGCGGGCTACCATGGCCGTCGTACCCATGCTGAGGCCAATGGCCAATGCGTAGAGAATCGTCAACATCGCTTCGGTCACGCCGACGGTGGCAGCCGCTCCGGGACCGAGTCGCAAAACGAAGAAGACGTCGACGACGGCAAAGACGGACTCCAGCGCCATCTCCAGCATCATGGGCACGGAGAGCAGCAGTATTGCACGACCCATGCGGCCTTCCGTGTAGTCGAACTGGACCCCGCGAATCGCGTCAGCGAGGTCTTTCCATATGCCGCGTCCGGGTTCGGGCACGTCCTGTGTATTCGATCGGTGGTCAGACATCGTCATTGCGCACCGCACAACTACGTTGCGGTCAGGATCCGGCGGATGCTTGCGTGCTTTCAGCCATGTGAGGGAGATCGCCGCTTACATACGAACGGCTAGGCTACGGCGGACTCTGTCAGTTTGATGCGCCCGGATGCAGCATCGATTTCTGCCATCGCCCCAACCGGGACTGTGAACTTGTCCCGGATGTGCCCAATCATCGATCCATGGAACGCCGGAATTCCCAGCGGGGCCACGTGATCGGCGAGCACCTCCTTCAGCGTAAAGGAGCTATACGAAGAGTCGGGCTGGCAGCGGCTACATCGACCAAACACAAACCCGGCGAGCTTGTCGAGGACACCCGCAAGCTTGAGTTGCGTCAGCATGCGGTCTATCCGGTACACGTCCTCACCGACATCTTCCAGGAAGAGTATGTGATCGTCCCATTCCGGGAGAAATTTCGATCCAATTATCGAGGATAGAACAGTAAGATTTCCCCCGATCAACCTCCCCCGCACCGTACCGGGCGTAATCGTCCAGATTCGATTTGCGACCTGCGTCAGGTTGTCGCCCGAGTCAGTCGGATTCTCGTACACCACCTGCTGTGCGTCGAACAAAAGCCGCTTCACGTAATTCGTCGTGAAGCTATTCCAGGTAGAATTCCCGGTGGGGCCATGAAACGTTACGAGGCCGCTGCGGGCATACATGGCCAAAAGCAAAGATGTGACGTCACTAAAGCCCAAGACGATCTTCGGATTTCTACGAACCAGATCGAAGTCGATTAGCGGAAGTAGGCGTGCGGCACCCCAGCCGCCTGCAAGCGTGAAGATCGCGGCGATACCCGTATCCTCGAACATGCGATTGATTTCACCTGCCCGATCCGCGTCGGCGCCCGCCAGATACCCCCAACGATCCAGCGCATGATCCCCAACCCGCGCTTGCAGACCGATCGCTGCCAGGCTCTCGCTGAAGATGTTCACCTGATCGGGATCATATGTGATCCCCGATGGACTGACGATCCCGACCGTGTCACCGGCCTTGAGTCGGGGCGGCTTGACCACTGGCGAGTCAACCTGAGTGTGACGAGGCGCACTGAGCCAATGCGAAGATACGTAGGCTAGAAAAGGCGCCGTCTTCAAGAACGATCTACGTGTGAAAGAAGTCATTCCGGAAGATAGAAGAAGGTGTTGAATTCTCAGGTCTGCATCGACGTATTCTTTTTTGAACGGTCATCGTGAGACCCGTGACGATCGACAACGGGCTGGATTCTGCAATTGCCAAAATTCCCGCCATCATCCTTCTGCGTGATTTCGCCTCAATGATTTTCACCCAAGGCTTGACTTTGCACGTCTTGTTGTGCTTCTAGCAATGTAGCAACGTCGAACAACAGGGGGCGATGCCATGAGATTACCGTTCTATGCGGCACTGCCCGCAATGATGATTCTTGCAATCGCAGGGTGTCAGCCGCCGCAGAGTGCGCACCCACTGGTTGGAACGTGGGAGCAGTTGCGTTCCCAGGCATTCCTCGCCGATACGACCCTTGTCTGGAACATCGCAGACCGGTCGCCCGAGTACCGTCCACTTAAGATTGTAAGCGAGACCCACTTCGCTTATCTGCATCCGAGCGACTCGGGGGACTCACTCCTGCATGCCGGAAAGGGCCGGGTTGAGGTCAATACCCATGACAGCACGTACACAGAGCATATCCACTTCCACGCCGTAGAGGGACTCAAGGGGACGAGTCTTCGATTCAAGTTTGAACTTGACGAAGGTTTGTGGTACCACATTCGCGACGACACGCCTATATGGGACGCGGCGCGGGATATGAATGGCGGAAGGGAGACCTATCGAAGCGTCGAGATCTGGGAACGCAAATAGGATTGCGAAGGGTAGGCAGAGCAATGTGGGGAAAGAACCGAGACCGCTCCAGAGGGTCCGGCGGCGTCCGGTGCGCCGCGCTTCTTTTGGCGGTCACGGTCGGAGGATGCGTCGCGGGCCGCGGGGACCCACAAGACACAGCCGACGAGGTCGTTCAACACCTGGCGCTCCAGAACTGGAGCGAACTTGCGGAAATAGTACATCCTCAGAGTGGGGTCTTGTTCTCACCATATGGATTCGTCGACATGCAGCACGCAGTGGTTCTTGATCGAAATGATCTCCGTTCGGCAGCGACCGATTCGACGCAACGCATTTGGGGCAGGTTTGATGGAACGGGCGAGCCCATCCGCATGACATTCAGTGAGTATTACGAGCGCTTCATTTACGACGCTGCCTACGCCGCTATTGAGTGCGGTGCACCAAACGAGAGAATCGGACAGGGCAACACGCTGAACAATATCGGCGAGGTTTTCTCGGACGAATCGGTCTTTATTGAATGCCACCATCCGGGAAGTGACCGGTACGCCGGCATGGATTGGCGCAGCCTGAGGATTGTGCTGGAGCCGGCCGCACGGCGATGGCTTCTGGTTGGAGTTGTACACGACGAGTGGACGATTTAGGCGTACACGACGTGATAGCGACCCATCACGCGCCGAGGACTTCCCCCGTTCCAATGAAGATGAGCGCGGTCTCTGGACCGGCCTGATCCTGGCCTCGTGACCGCACAACGGAATTTGAGGATACTGAACCTAGGCAGTCGGATCCGTGGCAGGTTCTTTAGGACTCAGACGAGGCGCCGATCGTTTGAGTATCCCAGAACCGAATCTCGATACCATGCCGGACCGACAAAATGGCCGCTCTAGCGCAGGCCTGCGCCTCATATCCCGCAGCCGCCGAGGCGGTTTGAACCGCGTTCGCAAAGTCCCGTTCATGGCAGCCGTCGCCGCCGACGAGATTGTTCGTGAGCAGCTTCAGGCGGGCAACGTAGCGCTGGAGGCGCTGAGAACGGCGTGGCGCCACAAGGAGATAACCTCTGACCCACGAGACCTCTGGCGCATTCTCGCCGACGTACAAGGCACAAACGCGGACGCCCCATTCGAGGCCGCCGCCCTGCGATCGGGCTTCTCGAAGGCGGACGTTTCCATCGAGCGGACCGAAAAACTGATTGCGCGCACAGACTTCCTCAACCGGCCCCACGAGCGAGCGCGGCTACTGGAACTCGCCATGTTTCCTGCCATGCCCGCGAAGGAACGCTCGGCCACGCTGCGAAACGGAGTCATCGTGGCCATCGAGCCGCAGCATCGCGACGTACGATCCTTTGCAGCCAGTCACGGATACGATTCTCGGCTGCTGCGATTCGCATCCCCTGGTCAGTTGGCCCAGTTGACCCGTTCGTGCTTCGAGGACGCTCCGCTCGAGAATCTATGGTGGAACAGCCGTTTCGTTCGGAACGAGCGACCGATCCGCCTCTTCTTCTCGACCGAGTTTCAGGAAGTCCGGCGAGCCGCCTAGGCGAGGCGGCGGCGGGCGGCGCTCACCCCGGAAGGCGCTCACCCTGACAGGCGTTCAAGTCGCACCCTCGTGACGCCCTCGCGCACGAAGTCAAGCTCGCGAGCTGCCCGGCGAGAGAGATCAATGATCCGACCATCAACAAACGGCCCCCTGTCATTGATCACCACGATCACCGATCGATCGTTACTAAGGTTGGTCACCCGAACCCGGGCCCCGAACGGCAGCGTTCGGTGGGCGGCAGTCAGCTTATTCTCGTCGTAGGTCTGGCCACTTGCGGTCGTACGGCCATCCAGGCTACTTGCGTAGTAGGATGCGATACCTGTCTCGGAGAGCGCGCCCTCCGAATTCGTGTACTCGCTTGATGCGCATTGGCTCGTACAGCCTAGCGTAGTTATCAGGATGACGCCAAAGAATCTGGAAATAGCATCGCCAGGTACGATCATAGTTGTACTCGAACTCTGTTGACGTAATCGAAGCCCGTTGGCAGGGGGGCAAACGCAATTACCCTCAAAAAGCGGGCGGAATGCCACGCGGTCAAGAACCTGCAACTTGCCGGATCGGTTTCAAGCCGTGGATATACCTTGTATCGCCGGCCCACACACAGTTCACTTATGGCATGTCATTTCGGTCGCTTCCTCGCCACAGCGTACGTGGCGGCCTTCGCAGCTGCATGTCAACTAGTCGGCTCGGACGGGGTGGCCGGTGGAGCGGCGGTCATCTTCATCACCCAGGTCGAACCGCAGGCGGATGTGATGCAAGCCTTGTACGAAGGGAAGGTGTCGCGGAAGGGTGACTGCATCGTCTTGTCCGACAGCCCCGAAGAACACACCGTAGTATGGCCGCATGGCTTTCGCCTTTCCGGGTCGGCGAGTGATGTCGTGCTCGACGACGAGGGCCGCTTGGTTGGCAGAATCGGCGACGGGTTTCGACTCGGTGGAGGCGAGGTACCCACATTGTGGGAGGGCGGCCCAGTATCGGAGCACTCTCGGCGAATTGCACTCGAGGAGTGTCCCGGTCTCTACTGGATAGTCGGTGAGATTCTACAGTAGCAAGACCTGCAAGCAGCCGCGGGTCGCGGCGTAAGTTGAAAGACGCGTCGTACCGATCGTTGAACGTCGTACGTACTCCTCCCCTGTCGCGGCTGTGATTGTCTCGTGGCTGGTGCTCATTCCCTCCGTTTGCCCCCTGTAGCAAACTACTAGTGCCATTCTTCGACGGCTCCTCGCCAGTGACTATTTTGGGGCAACTTGAGTTTACCGGCCTCCACCAGCCTTACCTTCGCCGCCCTGATGCCCCAGCTTGCCAAGACAGACCGCCTCAAGAAAGAGCTCGGATTGTTCGACGTCTACGCCATATGTACGGGCGCGATGTTCAGCTCCGGTTTTTTTCTGCTTCCCGGCTTGGCTGCGGCGAAAGCGGGTCCGGCAGTTGTCCTCGCATACCTCATCGCAGGAATTCTGATCCTTCCCGCCATGTTCAGTAAGGCGGAGCTGAGCACGGCTCTGCCCAGAGCCGGCGGCACCTACTACTTCCTCGACCGGAGCCTCGGCCCCATGTTCGGAACCATAGGTGGGCTCGGCACTTACCTCGCTCTGACTCTCAAGACTGCCTTCGCGCTAATCGGTATCGGAGCTTACCTGGCACTGTTCATCGAACTACCGATCAAGCCGGTAGCGATCTTCCTTACCGCCGTCTTCGTCATCATCAATATTGTCGGCGCGAAGGAAAGCAGTGGCTTACAGCGTTGGCTGGTTATCGTGCTTCTTGTCGTCATGGTGTTCTTCGTGGTCCAGGGTTTCCACGAAATCATCTTCGAGCAGCCAACCGCTGTGACACGAGATCAATTCACTCCGTTAAGTCCTTTTGGAATTAAAGGACTGCTCGGTACGGTCGGCTTTGTCTTCGTTTCGTATGCGGGGCTGACCAAGGTGGCAAGTGTTGCGGAGGAGGTGAAGAATCCGGAGCGCAACATCCCGCTCGGAATGGGACTATCCCTCGCGTCGACGACTCTTGTGTATGTGGCGGGAGTCTTCATAATGGTAGCTGTGCTCGAACCCGCCGCGTTTCGTTCCGACCTCACACCGGTCGCAACAGCCGCCGAGGCATTCTTTGATTGGCTGCCCTCCCCGATCGGACTTCTTTTGATCGTCGCGGCCGCCCTCGCCGCGTTTGCCTCCACAGGCAATGCCGGCGTGATGTCGGCATCCCGATATCCGTTGGCGATGGCGCGTGACCGTCTGGTTCCTACGGGGTTGGCGCGTCTCGGGCGATACCAAACACCGACGCGATCGATCCTGGCGACCGGGGCGCTAATGATCGTCTTTATCGTCGTGCTTGATGAGGAGGGCATTGCGAAGCTGGCAAGTGCTTTCCAGCTGTTCATCTTTATGCTTGTGAATCTGGCGGTCATCGTAATGCGCGAGAGCCGAATCGTATCCTACGATCCCGGATATCGGTCGCCGCTGTATCCATGGATGCAGATCGCAGGCATTCTGACGTCGCTGGCGCTGATCTTCTACATGGGATGGTTGGCAATCGCCTTCACCGTCGGAGTCGTCTTACTGTGCCTCCTGTGGTATTACCACTACGCGCGAACCCGAGTTATCCGTGACGGGGCAATCTACCACTGGTTCAGCCGCCTCGGCCAGCGCCGCTACGACGAACTCGACCGCGAATTTCGGACGATCCTCAAGGAGAAGGGCCTTCGCGAGGAAGACCAGTTTGACGAGGTCGTAGCGCGGGCGCGGGTGATTGAGTTGGCAGATGATGAATCCTTCGAGGATCTCATCGGCCGTGCCGCCGATCTCCTCGCAGAGCGGCTGCCCGTACCGGCCGACAAGCTGAGGGACGGCTTCCTCAAGGGCACAAAGACCGGTGCGACCCCCGTTGCGCGTGGCGCTGCGCTGCCGCACCTCCATGTACTGGACATTGATGAGCCGGAAATGGTACTTGCGAGATCTCGGCTTGGACTTCAGATGGATGTGGTGGATGCGCTGGGCGGCGAGGAAGCCGCCGAGGAAAGGGTTCATGCAATTTTTCTTCTCGTCTCGCCGGAAGAGGACCATCGCCAACATCTGAGGATGTTGGCCCAACTCGCAAATAGGGTGGACGAAGACGACTTCATGCACCACTGGCAGCAGGCAAGCAGCGCCGCTCATCTGAAGGAACTCCTTCTCGAGGACGCCAACTACCTCACGTTGAGAATTCGCTCCGACAGCCGTTCAGGGGTGCTTGCAGGGAAAGCCCTCAAGGAACTGAGCTTGCCGGCAAACTCGTTGATCGCCATCATACGCAGGGGGGATCGGATGATCGTCCCAGGCGGAGAAACGATCTTGAGTGAGAATGACCGCATCACCTTCATTGGAGACCTGGACGCCCTCAGAAGTCTGCGTCGCGACTATTCAGGCGACGCATAGGCCTTGGTCCGACGTCGGCCCGGATTCGAGGGACGGAATTCTGACTAATCTTCAAGGGGAATGCGGATCAGGTTTCGGATCTTGTGACTTCACAAACCCATACTTTGTATCCGGCATCCACCCCGGCATCATTCCCAGTGTCACTCCCCAGGATCGAACCAAACCGCGACAAAGATGGATGAGAAATCGGCCGTGAGTGATTCGATCAAACGAATCTCCAAAAAGGATTATGAAAGCGAACTCAAGCGACTGCACTTGGAACTTGTCAAGTTGCAGCGATGGGTTGTTGAAAAGAAGCTCAAGATTGTAGTCATCTTCGAGGGCCGAGATGCTGCGGGCAAGGGCGGAACGATTAAGCGTATCACTGCCCCGCTGAACCCCAGGGTCTGCCGGGTTGTGGCTCTTCCGGCACCTACCGAACGCGAAAAGACGCAGTGGTACTTTCAGCGATACGTCACCCACCTGCCGGCAGGCGGCGAGATCGTCTTGTTTGATCGCAGCTGGTACAACCGTGCCGGCGTCGAGCGCGTCATGGGATTTTGCTCTGAGGAAGAGTACCTGGAGTTCATGCGTTCGTGCCCCGAGTTTGAAAGGATGCTCGTGCGTTCGGGCATCAAGCTCATCAAGTACTGGTTCTCGGTCTCCGAGGAAGAGCAGGAGCGTCGGTTCCGGTCACGGATTGACGACCGAACCAAACGCTGGAAACTCAGCGACGTCGATCTGGAGGGCCGGCAGCGGTGGGTGGAGTACTCGCGTGCAAAGGACCAGATGTTTCTGTACACGGACACGATCGAAGCGCCGTGGAATGTCGTGAATGCCGATAACAAAAGGCGCTCGCGCTTGAACTGCATCCACCACTTGCTCTCGCTAGTGCCATACGAGGACATCCGGCCAAAACCCATCGATCTACCCCCAAGGCAGGAAGATACCGGCTACGTCCGACCGAGCCAGGAGCACCAGCGATTCGTTCCCGAGGTCTTCTAGCTGACGGATGCCATGTGCTAATTGAAGCGGCGCACCCACGCATCCCAACCCCGAAATCACCTCCGAATCCGTACCGCGACGCGATCGATGGTATTCGACACCCCATTGCTGAGTGCCGTCGCAGTCACGTGGATCAGATAGACTCCAGATGCCACCGGGGTACCGGCCCCAACCGTTCCGTCCCAGGTCACAGCGTGTCTGCCGGCGGAAACGGATTCGTCAAAGATTGTCGTGACGTGACGCCCGAGTACATCGTAGATCCGAAGCGTGACGTGTGCCGAAGCGGAGACGTTGAAGCCGATGGTTGCCGCGCTCTCAAAAGGATTTGGGTAGTGCCACAGCGAGAGGTCATCCGCTTCCCGAGGAGGGTCAACGCTGACGCCCTGCGCGGCTATGAACTCGAAAACGTCTTCCGAGCTAAGCTTCCGAAGGGGCACAAACAAAAATGTGTCTCCCGCGACCGGAAGCACAGTCTCGCTATCCTCAGTGAATCGAAGCTCCCAAGCCGGTGCAAGATCCCCCTCGGAATCTTTTTCGAGAATGTACAGCATGTCGCCGCCGTTCAATTGGCCATCCTTTCCTGCGTCTTTGAAGAGCACTTTCTTGCGCTCATTGCCCGGCCTCGCCGCAACAGAGAAGTAGAGTTCCTCAGACGGAATGGCGAACATTGCGACGGAGGTATCGGACACCATCTCGGTAATCGTGATCTCGTAGTCGTTCTCCGTCTCTAGCAACTCCACGCGGAGGATGGCTATCAGCACACTTCCGCCCGAAATCGACACGCTGAGATCCGATTGGCGGCTGATCCAACCGGTCTCCTCGAGATTAGGTGCGCCTACCTCAAGGTCCTCCACGACCAGACTCATCCCGTCAAAGATGGGGCTTTCCAGCACACCATCGGACAGCGGTACATCAGTGAGCACTGTCGAAGTCAGGTCGACGTCCTGCACTGAGTACACCTTTCCATTCGGTGCGCCGTCGTCAAATGTGATTCGATATCTGTGGTTCGTCAGGAGGTCCGGTTGCACGAAATGAAGACGAACCGTACCGGAGCCTTCCCCGGCTATGTGCTCCGAATAGTCGTTGACGATCCTCGGAGTCTGCTTCACGAATGAGGTCGTCGACCTGCTGACCGTGTGCGTGCCGTCGGATATTTGGAGCTGAATAATCGCGTCGGCGGAGTTCGGCAGCTCCTCCACGTCAATAGTTATCATTTGCGGCTGCAAACTCGATTCAAGAGACAATGTCGTTATTCGACCGAATGTCTGGCCCCCGTCGATGCTGTAGAGGATATCAGTTGCGAGGCTCATTGCTTCGGGGTCAGCCGCAACGACCTCGAGTTGGATGACATCATTGGTAACCGTGGGATCAAAACGAAGGAATTCGTCATCGATCGCCAGGTGCGGTACGCCGTTCCCTGCATTGTCGATCGTAAAGTGGCCACTGGTTTCCCTACCATAGATGCGATCTTCCTGGTTGCGAACGAACACCCGGACTCGGGCAGCCGCAGCGTCCTCCATTGACGACGTATCAATCAGCAGACCTCCTTC
>JAHHLP010000213.1 GCA_018679295.1 Rhodothermia bacterium | reverse complement strand
ACGATCCCGATTACCGTCAATGCGGCGAAGATGGCGGCGGTGAGCATGATCCCGTTGCCGACGCGGCTCTGGCTCCCGGTAGCCGCCTCGCTGCGGGATTCCGGAGAGAAGCAAATCAAGACCAGAGCGGCTGCGAGCGCGATGTAGCAGCAAGCGTAGAACAGGATGGGCGAGATGAGGCGGTCAAGAGTAATGGGACCTACGCTTCCAGCAACCATCGACGCTACCGCGCATGCGGCCAGTATCAAGGCTGGCAGATAGAGAAGCAGGATGACTGGCCGTCGCGGCTTTGTGCCCTCTGATGCGGCCGCGTCGGCCACAACCGTCCTTACGAGAAGCACCGGGAAGGCGATCCAGCCACAGAGCCCGACCAGCGTTAGGATGCGAAAGAGATCAGCATTGGTAGTGTCCGGCATTGGCGGACCGACCATCTCTATGAGGGCGATTCGCGCGAGGTTACCTACAATCCACATCCCGGAAACCGCAATCAGCATCAGCGAGAGGCGAGCCCGGTCGCTTCGGAAAGCGATAGGGACCGCGGCGAGGATTCCGAGAATGTGAATGAAGGCCGCCAGCGTGAAGCCCCAGAGCGAAAAATTCCAGACGCTGGGAGAAAGCGGGTAGAGAAAGGTGGGATATTGGGTGAGTTCCACCTCGGCGTCGACCTGTCGTCCGTCGCGAACTATAGAGTAGAGCACGACGTCACCGGGTTTAATTCCTTCCACCGCACGTTGCAGCGCCGTTAAGCTGAAGTATTGCTGCATATCGAGCGTGTAAAAGACATCGCCTGACTCGAGGCCTGCCTGTGCCGCCGGGCCGGTAGGGAAAACGTAGTCGGCAACGATGGGACCGTCTTCGTCCGTCCAGACAACCCAATCGAAACTTCTGGAAGTGGACGCCCCCACCGAGGGGTCCGCAGTCAGAATCGACAGCCGCGCCCAATCGTACACCGTCAGACCCAGAGGCAGCAGCGCGATCAGAGGAAACGCGATCGTAAGTGCCGTCGCTATATTTAATCGGTTTCTCAAAGCCGTGTGGCGCTATCGGCGTCTCTATTGATTTGAGAAAATTCTAGCTACCATTTGTTACCCAACGAGTCAACCGGAAGGTGGGCCATTGGCTCCCGAAGCCGTATGGTTTGTCGCAGTTCAGCGGTGAATCGCTGTAGCTCCAAAGGCCATGTTAATCGACACACACGTCCACATTTATCACGAGCGCTTTGACGCCGACCGCCACGAGGCAATCCAAAGGGCTTTCGATGCCGGCGTCGAGCGGATGGTCCTTCCGGCCATCGACGTGCCCTCGATCCACGCCGCACTGGAGCTGTGTGAGCGGTATGCGGGGCTATACGCCATGTCGGCGCTCCATCCTTCCGAAACGGGTTCGGCAACGGAGCGAGACTTCGAAGAGGTCCGAGCACTATGCGATCATCCGAAGGTAGTTGCTGTAGGCGAAACGGGCCTCGACTATTACTGGGACCGCAGCTTCGACGCAGCTCAGCACGCATCCTTGCGACGTCACATTCGGCTGGCAATGGAAACAGATCTGCCCCTGGTACTCCACAACCGGGAAGCCGGTGAGGACCTGGTACGGATACTGAGAGAAGAGATCAAGGCCGTAGATCCGGCAATGCCGCTGCAGGGAATCTTCCATTGCTTCGGCGGCCCGTCCGAACTTGTGGATGAAGTGGCGGATCTCGGCTTTCACTACGGCCTCGGGGGGACGCTCACGTTCAAGAATAGTGGTGTCGACAAGATTGCGGCGGCGCTTCCCGTGGACCGCATCGTACTTGAAACCGACGCACCCTTTCTCGCTCCGGTCCCTTACCGGGGAAAGCGCAACGAACCGGCATACCTGCCGATTATCGCCGAAAAGATGGCGGATGTGATGGGCTTGTCGGTCGGTGAGGTGGCACGCATCACGACGGAGAACGCGGAGAAGCTCTTCGGATTCTGACGCGTCAACTCCGACCCGTCGACCGACTCGTGCGGTAGTTAGGTGGCTACATGGAGTAGACCGCGACTTCCGAGTCTCCTGAATCGGCCGCCAATTAGTTCGGAGTTCTGAGTATAAAAAAACAGGGGGCTCCGCCACCAGGACGAAGCCCCCTTATCTATGATTAACTGCCTTCCGACAGGGGATTGGGTTGTCAGGTCGTTTCCTCGTCGTCCTCGACGACCTCGTAGTCAACATCTCGAACCTCAGCTTCGGCCTCCGGTTCGTCGGCGGGCGCACCGTCCCCGCCGGCCTCTGCGGCCGCGGCTTGCTGCGCCTGGTAGAGGTCTTGGCTGGCTTCGTTCCAGGCCTCGTTAAGCTGCTGCATCGACGAATCAATCTCAGCTAGATTGCGCGTCTTGTGCGCCTCCTTGAGACGTTCGAGACTGCTCTCAATCTTGGCCTTCTTCTCGGCTGGGATCTTGTCGCCATATTCCTCGAGGTTCTTCTCGGACGTAAAGATGAGCGAGTCGGCGGCGTTCACCTTATCCACTTCCTCACGCTTCTTCTTGTCCTCGTCGGCGTGCGACTTGGCGTCGGTGCGCATCTTCTCGATCTCTGCCTCCGTCAACCCGCTTGACGCCTCAATGCGAATCGACTGCTCTTTGCCGGTCGCCTTGTCTTTCGCCGATACGTGCAGGATTCCGTTTGCGTCGATATCAAACGTGACCTCGATCTGTGGCATGCCGCGCGGCGCCGGCGGTATGCCGTCCAGGTAAAATTTTCCAATCGTGCGGTTGTCTGACGCCATCGATCGGTCGCCCTGAAGCACGTGAATCTCAACGGAGGGCTGATTGTCCGATGCCGTTGAGAACACTTCGCTCTTTCTGGTAGGGATCGTCGTGTTGGAAGGGATCAACGTCGTCGAAACCCCACCCAGCGTCTCGATGCCGAGGTTCAGTGGAGTAACGTCAAGCAGGAGTACATCCGAGACGTCGCCCGAAAGCACTCCACCCTGGATCGCTGCTCCGACTGCTACGACCTCATCCGGGTTGACTGACCGATTCGGTTTCTTGCCGAAGAAATCTTCGACCACCTTTTGGACGGCAGGTATGCGCGTCGAACCACCGACCAGGATCACCTCGTGGATGTCAGTCTTCTGGTAGCCGGCATCCTTGAGAGCCTTTTCCATCGGAGGGATTGTCCGATCGATCAGGTCATGTACCAGCTGCTCGAATTTTGATCGGGTAATGTCGAGCGTTAGGTGCTTCGGACCATCTTGCGTTGCAGTGATGAACGGAAGATTGACGGTCGTTTGCGTGGAGCTCGACAGCTCGATCTTCGCCTTCTCGGCAGACTCCTTGAGCCGCTGCAGCGCCATTGGGTCATTGCGTAGATCGATTCCTTCGTCCTTCTTGAACTCGTCTGCGATAAAGTCGATCAGACGTTGATCAAAGTCGTCGCCACCGAGGTGCGTGTCGCCATTGGTCGATTTCACCTCGAACACCCCTTCTCCAAGATCGAGGATCGAGATGTCGTAGGTACCACCGCCGAGGTCAAACACGGCAATGGTCGACTCCAAATCCTTCTTGTCGAGACCGTACGCGAGAGCCGCAGCGGTCGGCTCGTTGATGATGCGACGAACTTTCAAGCCCGCGATCTCGCCAGCCTCCTTGGTCGCCGTGCGTTGGGCGTCGTTGAAATATGCCGGCACCGTAATGACGGCCTCGTGAACCTTTTCGCTGAGGTAATCCTCCGCCGTTTGCTTCAGCTTCTGAAGGATCATCGCGGAGATCTCTTGCGGCGTGTACACGCGGTCGGTGATGTTAACCCTGGCCGTGTTGTTCTCGCCCGAGACGACGCTATACGGCACCGTCTTCATCTCTTCGGTCACCTCATCGAATCGGCGGCCCATGAAACGCTTGATCGAGAAGATGGTGTTTTGCGGATTCGTGATTGCCTGACGTTTCGCAGGCGCTCCCACAAGTCGCTCGCCATCCTTCTTGAAGGCAACCACAGATGGGGTGGTCCGTGCGCCTTCCGCGTTATTGATTACGACGGGCTCTCCGCCCTCCATGACCGCCACGACCGAGTTTGTCGTCCCAAGGTCAATACCGATGATCTTGCTCATAATCGGAAACTGTATTACTGATGCTTATGCTCGTCCTGTTTTTCGATGAAAGCCGGCCTTCAGGTGGCAGCTCATTTGTCAGAAATCATGATGATCAATAACAGTGCCACTCTGCGGATGCGGACAACATGACACCCTCACGCCTTCCGCGGGGCCTGTAGGGACGTTTTGGCTGACATGTCGAGCGGTCCCGCGTAAAAAAGTCTGCTAACATTGCAGACCCGCAGGTAGCGTCTTTACACCTATATTTGCCTACCACCCTCGGGCGCGCGGCGCATGAAATACCTTCCCAACACGATCACCATCATCCGGATTCTGCTGACTCCCTTTGTGCTCTTTCTGCTGATCAAGGGGACGACGGCGAGTTTGATCTGGGCGTGGGCGTTGTTCATTCTGGCATCAATCTCTGACTATGTTGATGGAAAGCTTGCGCGAACGCTCGAAGTGCCGTCGAGACTCGGCCAATTCCTCGACCCATTGGCCGACAAGGTCCTTGTCATAGGGACGTTTGCAGTGCTGGCCTATCGCTATCCGCATCTAGTACCGTGGTGGGTGGTTGCCGTGATAGCGCTGCGCGATGTGGGTGTGACATGGCTGCGGAGTGCGATGGAATCGAGGGGCAGGACCCTCAAGACCCTGCATGTCGCCAAGGCCAAGACCGCGATTCAGTTGACCTTCCTTATCCTCACGCTGACGCTTCTGGTTGCAGCAAAACTGCCGGACCCGGTAGGCAGTTTCGGAACTTCACTGCTTGACACATCACTACTCTACGTGTTGGCGATTGTGGTTGCTGTTGTCACGGCAGCCACCGGTGTCGTCTACGCCTTCAGCCACGAATACAAACCTGCATGAATTCTGCTACGACCGACAGTAGCCTCTCCGATCGGCTTGCCCTCGAACTCATACGCATCGGTGCCGTCGTTTTTTCTCCCGACCAGCCTTTTACATGGGCGTCCGGAATTCGGTCGCCAGTGTACTGCGACAATCGCTTGACGATGTCGCACCCGCACGTCCGGCGGCTCATCGCGGACGGCTTTGAAGGCGTGCTTCGACGAGAGGGCCCAAGGCTGGACGTGGTTGTCGGAACAGCGACAGCCGGAATTCCTCACGCCGCGTGGCTTGCGGAGCGCCTCAACCTGCCTATGGCGTATGTGCGATCGTCAAAGAAGTCGCACGGTCGAGAGAACTTAATCGAGGGCAAGATTATTCCGGGATCACAAGCTGTTGTTGTGGAAGATCTTGTCTCCACAGGCGGTTCTTCGTTGAATGCCGTCGGTGCCGTGAGAGCGTCCGGGGCGACCGTCGACCTGGTGCTGGCGATCTTCTCCTACAATCTCCCAGGATTGGATGCCGCGTTCCATGAGGCCGGCGTTCGCCTTGTACCGCTGACCACGTTCGGAACGCTCGTTGACGTAGCGT
>JAHHLP010000588.1 GCA_018679295.1 Rhodothermia bacterium | reverse complement strand
GATATCGAGGGGATCGTGATCGCCCCGCTCGGACTTGGGAGAAAGCTCGCACACTCTGCGGTCGCAGTAGGTCTTGGGTATGAATCCGTATAGCGTCGGCGGCTGCGAGGACGTTCGGTTGGGTCGGTCGACGATCATGTAACCGGTCGTCTTGTCAATCTCGTACTTGACCAGGTCGAAGGGCGTTATCTCGATGTAGGCGTTGACGACCTCAGGAGGTTTTGTCCCCGTGCTCAGTCCGTGCCACGGATGTGGTCTCCAGCGGTAGAAGGGTGGCGGAAAGTCCATGTTGCTATCGGATGGCTGCGTCGCGAAGTTAGGGATCGACCGGATAAAGCCTTCCCTCGAACACCTCGAACCATGTCGATGTCATTCCTGCCGGTCTCTTGCATTCCTTCTGTCGGGGGAAGCTAGAAAGGCTTGAAGACCGCAAAATAAGCTGAAAGAAGAACAAGAATGGGTGCTGTGATAACGATCGCCAACGACAGCTTGCGGTCTTTGTAAGGCAGGCCGATTGACCCTGCAAGAGCGGCCCAGATGATCAGCTTAGGCCATAGCCAGCCGGGAAACCCCATTCCCTGTTCACCGATCTTTGCCAGCATCCCAAAGCCACCCAGTAGAATCAGAAATGTACCGAGGCCGTGCATCACGAGGACGAGCCGGCGGGCGGCGTTCGCTTTCTTGTCGTCGCTGTTTACCGCGTGAATGCAAACCCCACCAATAGCCACTAGCAGGAGCGCGATTCCGAGGTAGTGAATAAGCTTGTAAACGGTATAGTCCATCGGCAGTATCAGGTTGTGATTTAGATGCGTCGACGGAATATAGACGCTTGCAATGGTTTCTGCCGCCGAGGCTCATTTGTTACGGGCACGTGCAGGCAAAGATCACGCGAAAGTCATTCTTGCTTGGTCGGCATGATGCCACGAGCCCTCTGCCACCTCCGGCAACACGAAATCGAGGGATGTGAATCGCAAGAAGTCGCTGAGACATGAGGTCGTGTTACCCACGGGCTTGTCGTGCCCGAGGCGGCTCGTTATCGCGGCTGCACGAGCCACTGTACCGCCGTGCTGTCGCCGAAGCCAAGGACGCTGTCGGTGGCCCGGAGTTCGCCATCGACGAGGATGCTTAGGGCGGCCTTGCCCTCGACCTGCAGATCAGCGCATTTGGCCGACAGCCGGGCCAGGAATTGGACGTTCTGAGGCACTTTGACAGAATCGGCCCAGTCCAGTGCGACTTCGCCGACGTCGACCGGGTCGCCAGTTTCTCCGGTGTAGACAATCTCGCACGTTCGATAGCTGCCGACTACCTGATAGTCAATTTTCGTCGTTAGCTCCGGCGTCGACCCGTTGCCGTTGTCGTCCGAGTCGGTCGAGTCGCAGCCTACCGCCGCAAGCCCGAGAATCAGAGGCAGCATTATCGCCAAACGCGTGCAGCACGGGAATTCCTTATGGCCCATATCAAACTTGTGATTTGTGAGACTGGAAAGATTACATCCCGACCGGACCGCAAGTCAATCGCCCGTCGGCGACAGGTGTGAATCCGGTATTGATTTGTAGGGAAGGGGGCCTGACCGGCACGCGGCTGTGGGGAGCGCTTCTACGCAAAGCACCACGAACGACGTGCGGCCGTTGATCGACAGGTAGTTGTGGCTCCAAATGAATGGTCTCATTTCCGTCCATGAAGGCCGGGTCCAACAGCCTACTCTTGCGAGAGCAACCAAATCTGAAGTCCGGGCCCCTCTACAGTGAACTCGGAACTCTGGCCCGCCGACGAGGTGTGCAACTCCGATTCCGGTACCCCCGCAGCGTGGTCAACCGCATCATTGTCTGCGATTTGTAGCCACGTACTTCCACCAAGGCCGTCTACCTCGAACGTGAATGGCTCTTCGCCCACATTGATGAGGACCAGAATGCTGTCGTCGACTACGTAGCCGAGACTCGCTGCGTTTTGCGGAGCGATCCATCGATAGTGGTCTTCCGGAGGCGGGTTGACGAGACGGAAGGCTTTGCCAGCGTCGCTATTGCGCAAGGCTATCAACCCTTTCCAGAACTCGATCATGTTCTGGTAGTCGTTGTTGATGCCCGCATCGCCTTTCTTGGCTCCCACATTGTCCCAGACGAAGTCATTCGCCTTGCGGAGGTTGTAGGTGTCGCGCTTCCCATGGAAGTGAAGCTCGCCGCTGCTGGTCCGCTTTACGATCTCCTGGAGAGGAGCGAGACCCTTGCTGCGCATCATTTCCGATCCACCGTGCAATACGACGGGTCCGAGGGACGTCAAAAGTAGGGTTGCGGCTATCTTGTAGCGGACTTCATGCACCCCCTGGCGCCCATCCCAATCGCGGACTGCAAAGCGATCCGCCAGCGCCCAGTTGTCGTGGATGTCGAGGTAGTTAATGCCTCGTTTCGGGTCTATTTCCTCGGGGAAGCCATTTGTCAGCGCCAGCATGACCTGATCTCTGAGCGAGGTGTTGCCACCTGCGTAGCCGCGATCGGTCGTTTTGTCACGGGGATTGTCCGGGGTGCCCTTGAAGGCATTGCGAGCGTCGTCCTGGAAATACGTGATCGGGGCGTCTTCCTTGTACCACGCCCAATCCGGGTTGGCGGCGACCTCCGGGTCACTGATCGCGATCCATGGCTCACCGTAGATAATCAAGTCCTCGGGTAACTCTTCCTTAAGGCGTCGGAGCGTCTGCTCGTCGATTTGACCGGCGAGATCGATCCGAAAGCCGTCGATCCCGAATTCTTCGACGAAGTGACGACATTGATCGATGATCCATCTTTGGACCATGGGCCTGTCTTCCGTCTTCACCTCATTGCCAAACGGACCAATATGATTCAGGTCCTCGTCCGTCCGGTAGTAGTACGGTTTGTCTATGGCGTTGAAGTTGAAGTAGTAGTTGCGACCGTCCATATTCTCGCCCGTATGGTTGGGCACGATGTCGATAATGACGGCGATTCCTTTCTCGTGAAACGCGTCGACCAGATCGCGAAACTGCTCGCGCTGGGCTCCGAAGTCGGAATCACGGCTTCGGAATCTCGTTTCGACGGCAAAGGCATGTGTCGTCCGGTAGCCCCACTGGTAGTTTTCGAGATTGACGCCCTGCTCGATCATGTAGGGATCATCGCGGAACGCGGCTTGCCACTCATCGTCCGGATAATGGAGGAACTCCTGCACGGGCATCAGGTGCACCACGTTGATGCCGAGGTCTACGAGATAGTCAAAACCAACTCGTGCTCGCCGTTCGTTTCTCAGGCCCGGCTTGATCATGGCCGGCATGGTTCCGCGGATGTTGTCAGGCACGGGGAGCAGATCGGTAAAATCCTGGACGTGCACCTCGTAGG
>JAHHLP010000312.1 GCA_018679295.1 Rhodothermia bacterium | reverse complement strand
GAAATCTCCATTCTCAAGAGTCCCGACACGGGATGGAACGATCTTGAGATCGTGGGGATCGACGAGGTCCGTAACCAGTTACCGCCGCAGGCCGTGGCTGGCACCGACGATTCCGGCTCAGCGTCCGAACACATTATGTTCGGGGTTGAATCAGTCGCGGAAGAGCTCTCAATAGCCGGCGGGAACAGCGAGGTGCTCGCTAGGGGTGGCTGGGCAGGACATTTTGCCGGTCTTCTTGCCGGAGATGAGGAATCCAATTGCTGGTCCCCCTACGAGGTAAACATCCGACTCCAGCAAGAGGGCAATCGCGTATACGGGCCCGGAAGCTACATGGTCGACCCGTCGAAGTGCAGCACACATGAAAAGGGCTATCTGGCTTTCTTCACTGCTGAGGGAGAACGAACTGGTGACCAAGTGGTGCTCGAACTCGTAAATGATGAGTCCGGTCAAGTAGCTCTTCTCTTCTCAGGAGTAGCCGCAGGCGATCGCCTCGTGGGAGCCTTCACGATGCCGAACGGTGCGCCGGTTTCCGGCACCACAATTCTAACTCTGGTGGACGCGGACAAGCTCGCCGAAAGCAATCCGTCAGAATAAGTGACGTTCGTCGCAAGCCCGAATCGGTCGCACTCCGTGACGAGCTAGACGCGCACCAGATACTGGAACTTGAAGAAGAGCTGGCGCTCGCTCTGCGTCACCCCATACGGATCTCCAAACGTGTCAAAGTCATGCGTCGACCCGATATAGAAGGCCGTAAAGGGATTGATCTTGTAGGTGAGAAGCGGGTCGAGCTCAAAGCGCTCGCTGAAGTCGTTGTACTGGGTGACCAGCCGCAAAAACAACTGCCTGGTAAACTGGAAATTGACGCGGGTGCGCAGGATGTAGCCCTTGAAGATTTCTTCGTCCGTTTCCTCGTCATATAGCGCTGAGAAACGAAAGTGGGGCACTATTACCAGGCGAGACGTCGGTTTGATCGTGCCCCAAACCTCGACGTCGCGCGACCGTCCAAACTTCGGAGTATCCAGATTACGTGCGATCGACCGGCCGAAGCTACCCCAAACGCCGAGTTTGAGCGGATTACTAAAGTTAGAGTTCACCCACGCTTCCACGCGGTTCAGCCTACGGAAGTCAATGTCGCGAAATACCTCATCACTTCGCACGAGCCACTGAATGCCGGCATTCGTCTGAGCTTTCATCCGAAGGTCGAGACCCAACCATAGAAACTGGTCCTTCCGCTCGCCATCAAAATTCCAGAAGTAGCCCGTCACCATATTGGGCTCCAAGCGCTCCAGAAGTCCGTCGAAGTAGAACGTGTACTCGGTCCACAGTAGGGTCTCATGGATGTTATTCTGCGTAATGAAGCCGTTGTCAGCCCGAAATGTCGGACTGCGCGCGGTATAGTCGAAGTTCAGGTTCCAGTGACGTGCGTCACGCTCAAGGCTTAGCTCACTCGCAAATCCGGAGAACGACTCACCGTCGAGAGCGGCAGTGTATTTCCCGTCATCGAATGTCAGGTCCTCGACCGAAGACGACAGCTCCCGATTGCTCAGCTCTTCCGTGTGACTACCGACAAACTGCATTTCGAGACTGTACTTCCGGGAAAGACGGACACGGGAATCGAGACCGAATGTCGTTCCGGACCCACTCTCTTCCGTGAACCGACGGTCCGTTACCAGCACGCCGACATGAGAGCTCGAGCCGATGGTCTGCTTGGCGCGGATGATGTTGCTCACGCTGCGCCCAGCCTGCACGAATTCAGATTGCTCCTCGAATGGCAAGATCAGTGGCGAGTCGCGGTCATACCCACCCATGTAGGCGACGCTCGTTCGCCCGAATCGCGTCGTGGTCTTGGCGGCGCCTATTGGGTTGTTGATCGACCGCGTGTAAACGGTTCGGATCCAAGTCTGAAAGAGCTCACTTCCCTCCTGAAAGAAAGGTCGTCTTTCCGGAAAGAACAGGGCAAACGTGGAGTTCACGTCTACTTGCGCCGCATCCGATTCGATCTGACTGAAGTCGGGGTTTACGGCCAGGTCGGCCACCACGTTGGATGAGAATGCGTACTTGACGCCCAGCGACGGATCGGCGTCGATGCGGTCTGCGTCAAGCCCTGCATCCGGATTGTCGCTCGACTCGAGGGTGGCAAACTGCGATCCTGTCAAGGTTGGAAGGAGCTCCAATCGCCCACCGGCCTTCGCGTTTTCGAATCCTCTTGCAGAGCCCCACTGGCAGAACCAGCACGGGTCGTCTCTATCGATCGCAGACCACGAATACGTGCTGCGACTTTGCCGAGGATGTGTTATCCAGAAGTTCAGATTCCACTCCTGGAGGGGCTTCGACGGGAACCGGAGACTTCTAAACGGCACCGCCATTTCGACTTGATATCCGCTTTCCGTGACCTTGCCATCAGAGTGAAATACGATGTCAAAACTGACGTCTTCGCCGCCGTTGTTGACGATGCGTGTATCGCCCTGGATGCCGATTGGATTCGATGCAATGAAATAGGACCACGCATTGTCGTTGTAGGTATCCAGCAGCACGCCAACGTAATCGTCCTGCCAAATGTTGTCGCGATCACTCATGTTCGCGCGCACAGCAGCGGGGTCGTCTTCGATCCGAAACGCGAAGTAGACGTTGTCGTCGTCGTAGGTCGTCCAGACCTCTATGCCGATCGGGGGCTTCGTCTGGTCGCCGGGATACGTCTCAGAGAAATTGACCGCGCGCGCGGCGTCGCGCCAACCGTCGTCGTCCAGGTCGCCATCAATCGCAATGGCAGCCGACGTCCTCGCGACCGTCAGGCTGGGCTTGACATTGGGTTGAAAAACGTCAGCCAGGTCTCTGGGTGACCTGGCCTCTTCGGTTGCTCTCGTTTGACCATTCGCTGATCCGGTGGCGAGATGGGCAAAACAAAGTAGACATGCTACAACGGCCGCGATATTGGTATGCATAGTCCCTCCTATTGACTGGAAGCCGGTGTTAGAGTGCGGGTATTGCAGCTGCGGCAACGCCCTGAGGATCGCGCGAATCGTCACTGCCGCACTGACACGACCTGGAATCTCATGACCACCAGCATTCTTGATTGCAAACCGTGAAAATGACATTCGAGGCCCGAATCGAGAGGGATTACGAGTGGTGCCGGCGCGATGTTACACCCAAGGCAAAGGGCAAAACGTCGTACCCCGGCGCCTAAAGATTCGGCTTGGGAAGATCGATACCACATAGAACGACGCGTTCGCAGCATCAGCGAGCGTCAATCCTCCCAACCGGTATCTGTTATGGAACCTGATCTCAATCCGCCCGGATCGGAGAAAAGCATTCTCGTACGGACGCTACAACTCATCTGGCTTCCGATCGCTGTCTTTGTTGCCTTTGAGCTCACCGTACCCGATGAACTCTCGATCTTGCGATCACCAACAGATAAAAGAACCTCGCAGTCGACGATCTCAGTCGATGACATCGTAGC
>JAHHLP010000467.1 GCA_018679295.1 Rhodothermia bacterium | reverse complement strand
CCTTTGTTCTTGAAGGCGGATCCAGAGAAAACAGGCGTGATATCGAGGGTTAGGGTAGCTTCTCGCACGACGGCTTTCAGCTCTTCGGGGGTGATCTCCTCACCCTCGAGGTACTTCATCAACAGCTCGTCGTTGTGCTCGGCTACCGCCTCGAGAAGATTGATTCTCCAGTGACGGGCATCCTTTTTCAGGTCGCCAGGGACGTCGATCTCATCCCAGGTGGAACCCTGCGTTTCGTCGTGCCAGACAATAGCCTTATTCGTGATCAGGTCAATCACGCCACGAAACATATCGCCTTCGCCGATTGGGATTTGCACTGGCACCGCGCTGGCCTTGAGCCTGTCCTTCATCATTTGGACAGCTGCGGCGAAGTCAGCGCCGGTTCGGTCCATCTTGTTTACGAAAGCGATGCGGGGCACACGGTATTTGTCTGCCTGCCGCCAGACCGTCTCCGACTGCGGCTCCACACCACCGACTGAGCAAAACAGTGCGACGGCACCGTCCAGGACGCGAAGAGAGCGCTCGACCTCAATGGTGAAGTCGACGTGACCGGGCGTATCGATAATGTTGATGCGGTGGTCTTTCCAGAAGCAGGTGGTCGCGGCGCTGGTAATGGTGATTCCACGCTCTTTCTCCTGCTCCATCCAGTCCATGGTTGCTCCGCCCTCGTGGACTTCGCCCATGCGGTGTAGCCGACCCGTGTAGAAGAGGATACGCTCGGTCGTAGTCGTCTTGCCGGCATCAATGTGGGCCATGATGCCGATGTTGCGCGTATTCTCTAGTGTGATGTTATTCTCCGACATTTTTCTATTCGCTATAACCGATCCTAGAAGCGGAAGTGCGCAAAAGCCTTGTTCGCTTCAGCCATTCGGTGCGTGTCATCTTTCTTCTTAATTGCGCCGCCCTCGCCTTTCGAGGCGCTAATCAACTCGGCTGCGAGTCGATTCGCCATGCTCTTGTCGTTCCGTCCTCGCGAGAACTGGATTATCCAACGAAACGCGAGAGCGGTTCGCCGCTCGGGACGGACTTCAATCGGCACCTGGTACGTTGCACCACCTACGCGCCGGGACCGAACCTCGACGAGCGGCGCCACGTTGTTGATCGCCTTGTGAAAGACGTCTATTCCGGGCTCCGTGGTCCGCTCCTCAATTACCGAGAAGGCATCATAAACGATACGCTCCGCGACGCTCTTCTTGCCATCAACCATGACGCAGTTGACAAAACGGGCAACCACCTGATCATTGTAGATCGGATCCGAGTTTACCCGCCGAGTATCTGCTTTCTTTCTTCGCATATCAATCCAATGGGATCTTGTCGACTCCGGCCTTAACTACCTGGCCAGCGAGAACTCACTACGATTTCGGCCGCTTGGTACCGTACTTCGACCGTGACTGCATACGATCCTCCACACCCGTTGCGTCCAGAGCACCTCGGACGATGTGATACTTCACGCCGGGAAGATCCTTTACCCTTCCGCCGCGAACCAGCACGATTGAGTGCTCCTGCAGGTTGTGGCCCTCGCCCGGTATGTAGGCGATGACCTCAACGCCGTTCGTCAGCCGGACCTTTGCAACTTTGCGTAGCGCGGAGTTCGGCTTCTTCGGAGTGGTCGTGTACACGCGGGTACATACGCCGCGCCGCTGCGGACACGAACTCAGAGCAGGCGACTTAGTCGTCTTTACCTTCGGATGCCGGCCCTTGCGGACGAGCTGTTGAATCGTAGGCACGTTTTACCAGGGAATGCTTTGCAGTGGTGGCCGCCCGGCTAGTCGGGCAGAACCGAAATAAATTCAGTCTCGCAATATAAGGCGCGCACCTACTACGCGACAATTGGCCGCGTGAAGAAATGTTTGATTAGAAGAGTCAGATCAACCTGGTCGATGAGGACGTAGCAAAAATGGCCTCCGCGTTGACAAAAAGCACCAATCACGAAGCAAATGGTGTAGCTTCCCAAGTGATATGTCGATATAGTTCTATGTATCGCAGTGGATTCGCGCTGTCAAAAGAAAAAGCCGCATTGCTGCGGCTCAAAGAAAGGCATCTAGGGACGGTTTGGGGATAAGGCGGCCGGGCCCGACTCATCATCCACCATCGCGGTCATCACGATCCGCCTCATCGGCAACGGGCGAAACTCCACCGTCTCCCGAGCCCAGCGACGCAGCCTTGGCGAGATCGTCGGTCGAATCGTCTACCGGAGAGGACCCCTGTGCATCGTCGGTGTCGGGCACATCCTCCTTCTTCTCGCCGTTGTAGGACACGTAGTCGCCATATGGCCGCTTTCCGAGCAAGTCGACGAGCTCCTTAGGACCCAGGACCTCCTTTTCCAGCAGGGACTGCGCCATACTCTCCAGCAGATCGCGCTTCTCCTCGAGCAACTCGCGTGCGCGCACCCGCACATCATCGATGATAGACTTGACCTCCTCGTCGATAATCCGAGCGGTCTCGTCGGAGTACGGCTTGTCGAAGACGGGGCTCTCGGCGGCGGCGCCGGACAGGTTAAAGCTGACATAGCCCACCTTCTCGCTCATCCCGTAGTCTACCACCATTGCGTAAGCGAGCTTGGTAATGCGCTCAAGATCGTTCTGTGCTCCCGTGGAAACGCGATTGAACACGATTTCCTCGGCCACACGGCCTCCGACCGCCATGGTCATACGATCTACGAGAGCCTCCTTGGTATACAGATAACGTTCCTCTGGCAGGTACTGCGCGTAGCCAAGGGCTGCCAATCCGCGCGGAACAATAGACACCTTCACAACCGGATCTGTGTACTCGAGGAACCAGCCCGTGATTGCGTGTCCGGCCTCGTGATATGCAATAATCTTCCGTTCCTCGGGCGAGATGAGCTTGTTCTTCTTCTCGAGACCCGCTATCACGCGATCGATAGCCCTCTCGAAGTCGTCCATCTCGATCGATTCTTTGTTTTCGCGCGCTGCAAGGAGCGCCGCCTCATTGCACACGTTTGCGATTTCGGCTCCGGCAAATCCAGGGGTTTGGCCCGCCAGAATCACGCAGTCCACGTTATCGCCAAGAATGAGCTCCCGCGTGTGGACCTTGAAAATCTCCGCACGTTCGAGGCGATCGGGCTTGTCAATCAGAATCTGCCTGTCGAATCGGCCCGGCCTGAGAAGTGCGGAATCGAGTACGTCTGGCCGGTTGGTGGCGGCCATGATGATCACACCCTTGTCGGTGTTAAAACCGTCCATCTCCACCAGGAGCTGGTTGAGGGTATTCTCACGCTCGTCATTCGCACCCATCATCATTCCCCTGCCGCGAGATCTACCGATGGCATCGATCTCATCGATAAAGATGATGCATGGGGCCTTTTCCTTGGCCTGCCGGAACAGGTCTCTTACCCTTGCGGCCCCGACTCCGACGAACATCTCGACGAAGTCCGATCCGGACAGCGAAAAGAACGGCGTGCCGGCCTCACCCGCTACCGCCTTGGCCAGAAGAGTCTTGCCCG
>JAHHLP010000597.1 GCA_018679295.1 Rhodothermia bacterium | reverse complement strand
GCTACGGACCTGCGCACATGCAACGGGCCCTCGGGCAAACCGGGAGCGGGGACGGATGATTCTCGACGTGCCAGCTAATCCGACCCCTGGTCCCTTGACCGAAAGGACTCTATTATCCCGCCTCTCACAAACACCTGTATCTCCTCGTCTTTTCGATACGACTCCAACTTGTTGAGTGCCTCCACGTACGCATTAGCGGACGCTTGCAGCACGTCGGCGTCACGTGCGACACCTCGGAACAAGACTTCGCCGTAGCTGACGAGTACTGTCGCCTCACCAAGGGCATCCGACCCTTCCGTCACCGAGCGGATCGTATAGTTCAACAGCTTATGGGGACTGCCCACCGCAGCATCGATCGCGTTGTATAGCGCATCGACCGGACCATCACCTGTCGAGGACTCCTCCCGAGAACTCTCATGCTCAACATGATAGACCTGGACCTTGGCAAACGGCTCCTTATCGGTGCCGGCCGATACGTCAATGCGATCAAGTCTAAAGAAGCGCGCTTCCATAGCCGGGATTCAATGATGGGAAGTTTGGAAAATACGACGATTCCCGCTGTTGTAAACGGATTGCGAAGAAAATGGTGCCGTCAGCCACTTTACTTCATTCTCTACCGCGTTCGCTCTCCCGATAAGAACTCCTCGGCCATCTTTACCATCTCATCGCTACCGATGTACAGCGGAGTTCGTTGGTGCAGCCTGTCAGGCATTTTGTCGAGGATACGCTTCCGGCCGTCGCTCGCGCGACCTCCTGCCTGCTCGACGATGAGTGCCATCGGGTTTGCCTCGTACATGAGTCTCAGCTTTCCATCGGGGCTCTTGCTGGTTGACGGGTAAATGTAGAGTCCACCCTTTAGGAGATTTCGATGGAAGTCTGCTACAAATGAGCCGATGTATCGGGTGCTGTAGGGTCGACTGGTGTCCGGGTCATTCTGCTGCATCCACTTGATGTACTGTTTGAGCCCCGAGTCGAAGGAGTTATAGTTGCCTTCGTTTATCGAATACTGTTTGCCCTTCTTTGGAATCTTGATGTCCGGATGGGACAGCAGGAACTCTCCGATTGACGGGTCGAGTGTAAACCCGTTGACACCCTCCCCTGTCGTATAAACGAGCATCGTCGAAGATCCATACACGATGTAGCCCGCCGCCACCTGTTGAACTCCCGGTTGCAGTGCAGCGTCTAGCTCGGGCTCGTCGAACTCCTCTGGGAGTCTGTAGATGCTGAAAATGGTGCCGACGGAGACGTTGACCTCGATGTTTGAGGATCCATCCAGCGGATCAAGCAGCACGATGTACTCGCCGTCTGAATCACCACTGTTCGTCCGAAGAGGTATCGCCTCAGCGTGCTCTTCCGAGCCAATGAGACAGCACTCGCCGCCGCGTCTGAGGGCACGGACGAATTCCTGGTGTGCGAGCGCGTCCATTTTCTGTTGCACTTCACCCTGCACATTGATCTCCCCGGTCGTACCGGAAATGTCGACCAATCCTGCCCGTCTCATATCGCGATTGACGACCTTGCCGGCGATGCTCAGGTCGCGCAACAAACGAGAGAAGGCGCCTGTGGAATGAGGGAAATTGGCCTCGCGCTCAATGATGAACTGCTCGAGCGTCTCGAACTGGGCCAGGTCCGAAACAGACAGACCGTTCTCCATGATCATATCCTTGGGAAATGGGGCTATGATTTCATAATCGGCGGTAAGTCCGGTAGCAAAAACGGCCGAGACCCATGTCTCTTCTAATCTCCAGACCCGCCGGCGGACAAACTATGGCGCGTTGACAGTTCCTCCAAGAAACGGGTGGTTCTCGGTGCCGCTTTCGGATCATCGAGAAGGTGGGATTGAAGCCGTTCGAGTTCTTCCGGCGTGTCCACATCGTACCAGGCTGGGAGGACCGTTATCCCCGCGTCAGTTCCGAGAAGCCGTTCGATCGTCTGGCCAAAAACATCCGGGTGGCTGTACTCCATATCCTGAAAAATGACAGGGAAGAAATGGTTCATGCCAAGTAGATAGTAGCCACCGTCTTCTGAGGGGCCGATGACGACCTGCATAGGTTCAGCCAACGCATCGAAAGCCAATTGCAGAAATTCGTCCGGTAGTGTCGGGTGATCCGTGCCGATAATGACGGATGCATTAAAACCTGCCGCGAAGCTCTCCAGGAAGGCATTTGCCATGCGACTTCCGAGGCCGTCGCCTTCCTGGCGGTGGATGCTGGTTTCGACCGCCATTTCAGGCAGGTCGTTTGGGACATCTCCCTCGCTCAAGTAGAGTCTTGCCGGACGACCAAACCGGTCGTACTGGGCCAGCGAGTCGTACAGGAAACATCGATAGAGGTCAGCCGCTTCTCGGGGCGTGAGCGTTGGGCTCAACCGCGTCTTGACTCTTCCCTCCTCGGGCGGCTTGGCGAACACGATGAGGCACGTTCGATCGGGCGATGTATTGTCGCTACCCAACCCGGGTCTCCTCTCCGACTACACGATCATACACCAGCCTCAGCGCGTCTGCGGCTCTCTCGATTTCTGCAATAGTATTGCTGGATCCAATCGAGAATCTGACGGAGGCCTTCGCCACGTCAGCTTCACGACCCATCGCCAGCAGCACGTGACTCGGACGAATGGTCCCGGACGTACACGCCGAACCCGACGAAGCGCATACCCG
>JAHHLP010000054.1 GCA_018679295.1 Rhodothermia bacterium | reverse complement strand
GTCGTTAAAGGCTACCATGGCAGAGACGACCCGGCTTACAGCGATGGTAATGATGCTGCTTATCGGCTCGACCGCCTTTGCGCTGGTCTTCCGAGGACTGAACGGTGATCTGTGGATTGAAGGTATTCTGACGAACCTTCCCGGCGGGATCCTCGGGTTACTCCTGGTCGCAAACCTTGCGATATTCGTCTTGGGTTTCTTCATTGATTTCTTCGAGATTGCTTTCATAATCATACCGCTGCTGGCTCCTGCTGCGGCGTTCATGGGAGTAGATCTCGTCTGGTTCGGTGTTATGATCGGGATGAACCTGCAGACCTCTTTCCTAACCCCTCCGTTCGGATTTGCGCTGTTTTATCTTCGCGGTGTCGCGCCCCCCGAGATTTCAACGCAACAGATCTATCGCGGAGTCGTCCCATTCATCATCATCCAACTCGTTGGCCTGGTACTGATTGTTCTTTTCCCGCAGTTGGTCAACTGGGCATATTAGAATACTATGACCCGTGAGTGACCTCAGCAGGTCCTACAGTTTGAGAGCGCGTGAAACCCTCTGGCTAACGGAATCGCCTGAAAGATGAACACCGACCCCGACACGCCTGACAATGATATTCAGCGACGCCTCGCGGAGCTGGAGTCGAGGGTTGTCGATCTCGAAACAGAGCTAGCCAGTCTTCGATCAGGTGCGCCCACCCCGCCGGACGCGCCGGTGCCTGACTTGGACACGGATTCGGACGTGCAGCCGCCTGTGGTGACTGAGGCACCGGCGGAACGCGTCGTGCCGCCCGTCATGGGTCCGGGAGCTGATAGGGCTGCCAAGCCACCGAAGAAACAGCGTAGAGAAGAACGCCCCGATTGGTCACGAGACCGCCTGGATTCCTTTCGATCTGCTCTTCGCAGCGAGGATATCATCAGCAAGCTCGGCATCGGTCTGCTCCTCATCGGCCTGGCCCTGATGTTCAAGTTTGGAATTGACAGGGGCTGGATAACGCCACCCTTCCGGATTGTCATCGGATTTGCGTTCGGTGCAATCCTCATGCTCGGCGGTTTCAAAGTGCAGAAACAGCGGAGGCGATTCAGTCGCGTCTTGCTGGGGGGTGCCGTCGCGACGTTTTACGTCACCATCTTCTCAGCATATCAACTGTACTCGCTGTTCTCATATGAGGTGGCGTTTGGTCTTATGGTAGCGGTCACGACCGTTTCATTTGCCCTCGCTGTCCGGCAGGACGACGTAGTGCTGGCCATCATTGCAACTGCGGGTGGCCTCGGGACTCCCTTCATCCTGTTCACTGGCGCGCCTGGCATTCTGTGGCTCATTCTATATACGTGCTTGATCTGTGCGAGCGCCGCCGCCATTTACATGCTGCGTGGTTGGCGATGGCTTCTGCTGGTAGTCGTTGCCGGGGGGTGGGCCGTCCTCACGCATGTCTGGCTGCAGATTCAGGACATCGGCTACTTGCCAACGGCAGACAAAGTCGTTTATCAGCTCGGTGTTGTCTTTTGTCTCGGCCTCTTTGGCATCTTGCCGGCGGTTCGGGAATTGCTGGTGGGTCGTGATCCCGATAGATGGCCCGTTCCCGATCTGGCCATCAAACTCGGGCTTCTTGTTGATCGACCGGGTTTGTGGCTCACTGTGGTCTCACCCCTCATCGCACTCGTGCTGTCGAGGGGAGTGTGGGATGTTACTCCGGTCGTTTGGGGTGCAATTGAGATCGTGTTCGCGACCGGATACTGGGCCGTGTATCTGTTCAAGAGACCGGCTGATGACGGCGCAGTAATCTCGGGGTTTGGAATCGCGGCAGCTCTTCTCCTGGCGATCGCCTGGTTTGACCTGTTCACGGACGACTCGTTAACGCTGCTGGCGCTTGCGTTGGAAGCCGGCGCCATTCTAGTTGTTACGAGGGTCCAGGATGACGCGCCCTTGCGGTTGCTGGGTCATATGCTTTTCGCCATCGCCGCGCTATGGGTCGGCGTACGTCTTTCCACGGTTCCGGAGGATCCGTCCGTGTTCCGACTAGAGGTGCTCGCCCATCTGAGCGTCATAGCGGGCCTCGTTGCGGCGGCGACCGCCACCGGGGCGAACGGCGCAAAGAGCGTGTATCGAGTTGCGGCTATGCTTCTGCTGGCGCTTGCCTGGTCGAGCTTATTCGCGAGCGGTTCGGTGCGCTTGATTGCCTTGTGCGTGCAGGCTGCGGCAGTGATGATCTGGGTTGACAACGTCGAGGATAGATGGCTTCGCTACACTGCTCACTTCCTGTTTGTGGCCCTTGCCATGGCGCTTCTTCAGCGCGCGACGGAAATGCCGGCAGTGATGCCCCCGCTTGTCAATGGCCCATCACTCGCAGACCTGTCCGTAATCGTAATCGCAGCCGGGATCTCCGCAGCTGTACGGGATCGACCCACAGCGCTTGCGTATCGGTTCGGAGCCTATGTCGCTTTCCTGCTATGGTTCTGGCGAGACTTGGTCCCGCTGGAGGATGGCCATGCGTACGTATCCATAGCCTGGGGCGCCATCGCCATCTCCATGATCGTCGTGGGTTGGCGGTCCGACAGAGATCTTGTTCGGCAGACTGGACTTGCCACACTGGCAGTGGTCGTCGCGAAACTCTTCGCAATCGACCTATCGGAGCTCGATCCCGTGTGGAGGATCATATTGTTTATCGGATTCGGCGGCCTGCTTCTCGTTACGAGTTACCTCTTTCCGGCCATCTGGCGAGGCCCTGCCGAAGCCTCGCATGAGGAGCCCAGCCAGTCTGCGGCGTCCGATGATCATCCCTAGCCGTTCAAGACGCGATCCAGGATGCGCCCGTCTATCGAGTGACCGCCGTCATAGTGGACCACCTCCACATCAACTCCGATGGATGTGAGGTTCTTCCATTCTCGATCGGCATCTGCCGGCGAGAAGTACTTGTCGTCACTGCCCGCGACCACGATAACCCGGCAACCCTTCATTGCGGTTGCGAATTCGTCCTGCGGTAAATCCTCGGGCACCCCCGAGCCCCACAGCACCAGCCTTTGGAGTTGTGGTCCTCTCGATGCCCATCGGCAGACTGTATGCACTCCCTGCGAGAAACCGAGAGCATTCAAGGCTATCCGACGATGCGACAGGGAATCCTCATACACCCGGTGCAAGAACTCCAGGTAGTCCCGAATCTCGTTAAGCCGGTTCTCGCGTGTCATCCATGAAGCCCCGACGCGGCGATGGCGATCCATGTAAAATCGGGAAAGACCTTCAGGAGCGACGAAAAAGCAGTCTTCGAGGTGCTCGAAGTTTGCCAGCAGATCGGCTGCGAGTTCGCCGTACCCGTGCACCAGAAGCCAAGCCTCATCTGCGCCGGTGTCACCGCTCGTGAAGTATCTGGCGGTCCGGGTAGTCGGAATACTGTGCTCTATCACAGTTCCTCGGTGCTGAGGATCTCGCTGACGATCTTCAAATGGTGGTTGGTGTGCACCCTCACAAATCGGATCCATTGCCTGGGGTTGAGGTGACCGAAGTACGGGTGCTCGAAGGTCTGTCGCGAGCTCTTCGCGGCTTCGAGATGATCGTGGATGTGACCCATGTTGCCAAGCTGTTGCCTGAGTTCTTCGGTCAGGCGTTCTGTCGATATCAAGTCGTCCGGTCTGGCAACGGACGGCGACTTGCCGACCCCACGAGGTATCAATCCCGACCGAAGCACGAGTCGACCAATGGGCTTGATCGAGCCTTGTGTTTCGAATTCCCTCCGGCCGGTCAGGATCGCGACAACCGAAGAAATAATCCAGCGGTTAGACTTCGATACGTGAGCAATTTGCTGGAGAGGGGACCAGGCAGAGATCCTCGGAACCACTCGTTCCCGCGATTCAGGCGGGAGTCCGAGGACGCCTTGCATTTCGTCGTACATCTGCCGGGTGCGACGGAGGTCTGACTCGATCCCCATGGTATGGTCTGCAGCTGGTTTTCGCCATTTCAGGTTGCGCTCCGGAAAGCAAAGTCCTGGAACGCAAGCTCCGCCGTTCCCATCCATCGATAGGCCGCCCGGCGGAACTCCACAAAGGAATCAAAAATCTTACGGTACTGAGCATCCGCCGCCGCAAAATCCTCAAGAATATTGAAGGACTCGGAGCGCGCGGCTTCGAGTATGTCTCTTGCGAAGGGCCGCAGCGAGACCCCTTCTGCCAGAAGACGCTGAAGGGCAGGTGGGTTTTGCGCATCGTACTTGGCCATCATGCCGACGTTTGCCTCCGCTGCTGCGGAAGTGAGCGCTTCCTGGTAGTCCGTCGGGAGGGTGTCCCACGCATTCCGATTGACATAGAACGACAGCCCCGGTCCCGGCTCCCACCATCCGGGGTAGTAATAATTTTGGACAATCTTGTGGAAGCCCAGTTTTTCATCGTCATAAGGACCGGCCCACTCGGTTGCATCGATAGCACCCCGTTCCAGCGCCGGGAAGATCTCGCCTCCGGAAATCAGCTGCACGTTGACCCCCAGCCTGTCCATGACCTTGCCGCCAAGTCCCGGAATCCTCATGGTGAGCCCTTTGAGATCGTCAAGCGAATTGATCTCTCGTCTAAACCACCCGCCCATCTGTACACCGGTGTTGCCTCCTGGGAAGTTGATGATGTTGAAGTCTGCAAAAAGCTCGCGGGTCAGGTCCAAGCCGCCCCCGTAGTAGAACCATCCGTTGAGCATCCGCGCCGTCAATCCAAACGGCACACAAGTGTCAAAGGCAAAGGCAGGGTTTTTTCCATCATAGTAATAGCTTGCGCTGTGCCCCATTTGGACCGTCCCCGTTTGCACTGCGCCAAGCACTTCAAGTGCGGGAACCAGTTCACCGCCTGGGTAAGCACGAATTCGAAATCGGCCTCCAGTCAAGGCGCTTACACGCTCTGCCAGGACTTCGGCGGCGCCGTAAATCGTGTCGAGAGATCTGCTGAAACTCGAAGCCAGACGCCAGGTGACGTTTTTCTTTGTCTGAACCGATGGTACCTGGTCACCCGAGTCGGGACTGCTGCATCCGGCAGCTATCGCTCCGGCGCCGGCGACCCCTGTGGCCGCTTTCGTTATGAAGTCCCTCCGTTTCATAGCATCCTTCCCTGTCTTGTATTAGATGATACGTGGATTGATCGCGCCCTACCGGCGGTCAGCCGCGCGGCCTGAGCGGCCGCATCACCACCTCGGATACCAGGTAGTTGTCTCCCGTACCAATGACGTGGAGAATCGTGGACGCGACGTCTTTCGCAGTCATGGGGTTTGGAGAAATGTCGACTCCTGCCACCTCGAAAAACTCCGTCTCGATTGAACCGGGATAAACGCACGTGACCTTGATACCGTCACCCCGTAGTTCCTTCATCATTGCGTCGCTGAAACCCCTTACGCCGAATTTAGTCGCGTTGTAGGCGCTGATGGACGGATTGCCGAGGAGTCCGGCCACGGAGGCTATGTTAACGATGTGACCCCCGAAACCACTCGTCTCATTTTGTTTCTTCATCGCAGGCACTACCGCTCTTGTAGCGAGAAAGACCCCTCGAAGGTTAGTGTCCATCATCGTGTTCCAAGCATCGATGCTGAGCTCGTCTACGGGTCCAAAGCTTCCCAGTCCTGCGTTGTTGATCAAGACATCGATTCGGCCAGAGTCATTCAAAACGGTTGCGAACGCATCCCGCACCGATTGCTCGTTGGTGACATCGCACGCAACTGGCTTGAAACGGGAGCCGAGTTCCTCGGCGGCATCCTGCAGCCGCTCTTTCCTGCGGGCCAGTCCGTAAACGGTCGCTCCTGCGGAACACAGTTGGCGGGCACACTCCAACCCAAGTCCGGCACTGGCTCCGGTAATGATCACTATGCTGTCTGCTATATTCATGATTGTCAGTCCAACTTGTTACAGATGATGACTAAAACGGGACCGGCCACCCGAATTGACGCGTCGCGGGCCCACCTTGGGCTTTCACAGTCCTCCTACGAACGGACGCGCGCGGGAGGACTCATGATCCGCGACAGAGCGGTTAAACCCGCGGAGGTCATGGAAATTCTCTTGCCGCTGCTGTCCGACGACCGGCTTGCGAGGATTCGAGAGGTCATTTCGAACCGGACGCGTACCGTAGTGAGTGTCGTTGAAGGGGCGGCCAACATGGGTAATGTTAACGCCGTGATGAGAACGGCTGAGGGGTTGGGCTTCTTCGAATTTCATCTGGTGTCAGCGGAGGAGACACTCAAGCATGCGCGGCGTTCGAGCCAGGGAGCTGAAAAGTGGATGGACATCAGGGTGTGGGGCTCGTCGCATGACTGTATTCCTTCCCTGAAGGACGCAGGCTACAAGATCGTGACAACGAGTCCTGATTTGAAAGCCGAGCCGCTGGAGGTAATCGACTTCACGCAGCCGACCGCCCTCGTCTTCGGTAACGAGCTGGAAGGTGTTTCCGAAGCCACAGTGAAGATGAGCGACGTTGTTGCAAGGGTAGAACTCGCCGGGTTCGTCGAAAGCTACAACATTTCGGTAGCAGCGGCTCTATGTCTTTACCACGCGTATCGCGACCGGGTAGCTCGACTCGGATATCAGGGAGATCTCGGCCAAGATGAGGCGGATTCGCTGATGGCGGTTTACGCACTTCGCGCTGTTCAGCAC
>JAHHLP010000573.1 GCA_018679295.1 Rhodothermia bacterium | reverse complement strand
GTTTTGGGAAACGGATGATCGTACCTGGATTCCGAATCTCGGTTTGAGCTCGAAATGGTCGGCGTATCGCTCGAGATGGCGCACGAGCTGATCGCGCGACGGATAGCGAGGATAGTCCTTCGGATACGGAAGATGCGGAAGCTCGGAGTGCTTCTTGTCGGTGTGCAGGTGAAGGCGGTCATAATGCCTTCGCCATGACGACCCGACCGCGTCGGCCGCCTCCAGGATTGCGAAGGGCACGCCCTTTTGTTTGAGGCAGGCGCCTACGGCAAGGCCCGCCGCTCCGGCGCCGACGATGACTGTATTGACTGTCTGTCGGTTCGGTGTGTTCACGCAGCGACTGGTGTTCGAGACATCATGCAGTTGCTGAACGTTTCGGTGGGTGGAACTGCCAAAGCGGGTGGGTCGAAGTTTACGGTACCGACCCCGTCGCCTCAAACACCGCGCCCTCGGGTGCAAATCCGATGCCGTCGACCGTGGGCGAATCGTCGACGAAGTAGAGCTCCGTGGATCCTCCCTCCACCTCGAATGCCCAGATGAGTACGTTGCTTTCGGTGGGTACTTCGGGCCAAAAATCCTCGATCGCTCCCCAGATGGCTTCATCCTGCTTTACGATCGATTGGCGCCGGTCCGGCTCCCCAAAGCGTTCGACGATTTCCTGGCGCGACATGCCTACCTGAAATTCTGCGGCCGCTGGCGGCGTCGTGCATCCCGGCAGAGCCAGTAGAAGACCGGTCAACAGTCTAGTCATGAGCTGATGTGTCCGCAACACGGCTTTGATTCGGGACCGGGATTGTCGGCCGGCCTACTCAGACAAGTGTACCGAGGGTCCTGCAAGTGGCTTCCTGTTCCTCGCGAGGACGACGAAGATAAGTATGTGCGTCACGATGAGTGCCGGCACGACCAGTGTCGGTACGAGGTACATAGTCCCCAGATCGCCGTCGGGTGTGTAGCGAAGTCCCTGAGTGACGGCGAATATTAGATCAACAAGGCCGACGACGTTGAACGTCCACGTGACCGGAATCGCGAGGCGCCACTTGTTGTGCAGGAGCGCAATCGACAAGAGGGCCAACAGCGCGGCTGCGAGGTCACCGTACGCAGCCGGGACGGCAAATCTGGGGTCGAGCGACTCGGCCGTGACGCCAGGAATCAGGAAAGCGAGGCCGATGTATCGAAAGCTGTGAAAGAGCAGGAGGGGCGTCAGTGCCGATGTCAGAGATCGTTTCGACAGCCAGGGCATGAGGTACCATCGCGCAATTAGAGCGTAGCTCAGTAATCCGATCGTCATGCTTATCGGGAGAAACAGGCTTGTCATCGTAGTCACCAGGGTTAATTCATGTCTAGAGTTAGTATTATGTGTATATGCATGTATATGCCCAAAAAAACTCAGAGCGTCCTGATCGTAGACAGGTGGAGCATCAGCCCGTTTGCTCCGCGCGAGCCCAGTGCCGATAGCGTTTCATCCTGAGCCTTCTTCCAGGCTTGCAGTGCCGATCTGAGGCGCCTGCGCCCGACGGATGTGATACGTACGAGCCTGGTCCGCCGGTCATCACCTTCGTCGGTTGTC
Organism: Rhodothermia bacterium; assembly: GCA_018679295.1. Lineage (GTDB taxonomy): Bacteria > Bacteroidota > Rhodothermia > Rhodothermales > JABDKH01 > JAHHLP01. Next base: position 3,369 of record JAHHLP010000573.1, on the reverse strand, counting down.
ACCAGCCCATCCCGCTCGAGAGGGTTGAGATTTCGACTGAGAGTCGTGCGGTCCAGAGACAGTGATTCGGCCAGCGCTCCCAACGGGATGCCTGTCGACCGGCGGGGTTGCTGGGCCAGCGCCGCTAAAATCGAAAACTGACCAATGCTGAGACCGCTCGGCCTCAGGTGATCCTCATAATGCTGCGTCAGCACACGTGAAGCCATCCTCAAGGCGTTGGCCACGCAGCCCACGGTTTCTTCTATCGCTACCTTTGCCAAACTCTCCTCCCGAAAGATGTATATACACGCATTTACGACCTTCGACGTGGATCGTGGAAATTTGTTACATCAATGGGTAGCAGAGCTGGATCTGGTTGATGGTCGTAGATTGGGCCACGCGGGACGGGAGGGTCTGATCCTGCATTATTGGATCCATAAAACAACTCGATGTCTCACGGTCGTTTCAATCATCCCGTCATCGCCACGCTGGCTGGCCTTGCCGATCGCTTCAGAAAAGCACCGCTCGCCGCGCGACTTACCGATGCGGATCGGTTCGACGGGAAGACGCTTCTAATTACGGGCGCTAACTCCGGACTGGGTTATGCGATGACGGTCGAGGCAGCGCGGCGTGGGGGCAGCGTTGTCATGGGTTGCCGTAGCGAAATTCCTGACTCCGCCGACCGGGCACGGAGGGACAGTGGAAGCGATAGGGTGAGTATCCGTCGTCTCGACCTCAGCAAGGCCGAAACCATTCATTCTTTTGTCGATGGCCTCGTCGAGGATGAATTGCCCGTTGACGTGGTCATCCTGAACGCCGCGACGACCCTGCCGCAGAGTCGCCGGCTCGACAACGGGCAGGACGAGATGTTCATGGTGAACTACCTGGCCAACTTCATTCTTGTGAACCTCCTTCTAGTCAGAGGCGTGATTCACACCGATGCATCGCGGCCTCGTATGGTCTTCATTTCGTCTGACTCCCACCAGGGCGCGTCCGCGATCGACCACAACGAGTTTGGCCGATACTTCGAGTATGGCGTTCGAAAGGCGATCAACAACTACAGCTATTTCAAGCTGGTGCTCAACACATTTGCGGTTGAACTGTCGCGGCGACTGCAGCGCGCCGATTCAGCAATAGACGTTCACGTCATATGTCCCGGACCTGTTAACAGCAACATCATCAAGGAGGCGCCCCAACCGCTGCGCGCGGTGTTGAGGGTGATCTTCACCGTCGTCTTCCCATCACCGGCCAAGGCGGCCAAGGCACCTATATACATGGCGGCGTCCGACGACTTCAGTGGCGCTCCCCTGCGCTACTTGCACATGTTCAGCGAGAAGCGAATGGATGAGAAGGTGTATGCTCCGGACGAGGGTGAGCGACTGTGGACGCGTTCGGCCGAGCTGTGGAGGGACATCGATTCGCGCGCGGAAATCTGGGAGGTGCGATGACGGGTACTTCTGCAACCGCTTCCCGGGACCGCTTGTGGATACTGGTCGGCTATCTCATAGCCGTGGCGGCTGCCGGAGCCTGTGTATACCTAATGGATGGCCATCCGCTGATTGAGGTGTTTGCGGCTGACGTTGTAGGGACGATCGTGATCTTCCTCTTCAGCGTCGTCTTTCGAAACTCGTCTTTCTACGACCCTTATTGGAGTGTTGCGCCGCCGCTGATTGCTGCTTGGTTCGTTCTGATTGGAGAGGGGGCGGTAGAAATGCGCCAGTGGGTTGTGCTGGCGCTCGTCGTTGCCTGGTCAATCCGGCTGACGGGCAACTGGCTCTATGGGTGGAGCGGGATGAATCACGAGGATTGGCGTTACGTCCAGCTCCGCGAACAGACGGGCGCGTTGTGGTGGCCCGTGTCATTCCTTGGCGTGCACCTGATGCCGACGATAGTCGTGTTCGCGGGATGTGTCCCGCTGTACCCGGCGCTGGTATCAGGGAGTGTGCCGGTCAACTGGCTGGACGCGATCGCGTTGTTGGTCGGCGTTGCTGCGGTGTGGCTCGAGTACCGTTCCGATCTCGAGTTGCATCAGTTCCGGAAGGTACGCGGTTCGCGCCAGGAGGTGTTGACTACCGGGGTCTGGGCGTGGTGCCGCCACCCCAACTACCTCGGAGAGATGGGCTTCTGGATTAGTCTGTTTCTATTCGGGTTGGCGTCGACCGACGGCATGTATCCGTGGTCGTGGGTCGGAGCGGTGGCGATGGTGATGCTCTTCGTGGGAATCTCGATTCCCATGATCGAGCGGAGGCTGAGCGCAGACAAACCTGCCTACGCCGAGTACAAGAAGGACGTAGAGATGCTGTTGCCGCTTTCAAAAAATCGATCGGGATGAGACCCTGTTTGTCGGGACGCGGTGATCAGTTTCGATCGCGTTGGCGCATCCGTTCCTTCGCTTCCGGCGGCTCGTCCAGTTCGTCGAGTATGGGATGGGGGCCTGAGTTCGCAATAGACGTGGAATCGTCGCTTTCAGGAATCGACTCTGGAGATCCACTTGACCTGATCCTCGCAAGTGCGCGGGTCGCCACGCCCTCCATTTCTTTCCCTCTTGTTGCGACCCAACTGCGAAGCCGATATGCCGCATGACCGAACACGCCGACGCCTCCGGCGGCCATCAAGGAGAGCAAGACTGTGTTCTCGTTCACACCGAACTTTCCGGCAAGCACGACAGCTCCAATGAAAGCGAGATTCATGACGGCAAATACGAGTCCACCTATCAGCTGATTTCTCGCCATCTCGTGGAAGGACTGAAGTCTCAGTCGGCTTCCGGTGTCGGAGGGCTCGATCAGGGCCTTGAGATTACCGTTCCGCCACTGCCGCAGTGACCCCTCCTGAAGAACCTCTCCTGATGCATCGAAAGTCCTTCGCAGGTCCACGACGATCTCGTCCCACTCTTCGTTCGAAGGTGCCTCCGGAAGCTGAACCGTTCGCGCTACCGTCACCGGAAATCCGAGGTACGTTTTCGCTGCGATTTCCGTAGCGGGTTCAATCGATGCTGCCGCTTCGGCGACGGCATCCGCTGAAATACCGACCTCGCGCCCAATCTCCTGCAACTCCGATAGTGTGAGTCCAGTCTTTGAGCCGTGGTCCGCGCCGCGCTGGTGCTCCGATGCGCGACTGAAGATCTCCTTGATCTCGGTTTCAGAGTAACGTCGTTTGGGGCTCACGTTGGATTCTTGGCGGCTTAAAAGTGAATCAAGAGGACGAGGGCGGACGAAACCGAACGCGCCACGTCTCGACAGGGTAACGCGCACGCCGGAGTAAAGTGTCGCCTCAAACTTGCCTGATCATGGGCAACTCACCACCCTTCTCTATTTATCTTGCTCAATACTGCAGTTAGAAGCAAGCGTTAATGGTCGATCGAATGTTTGAATTACGATTCGAGGCTTACCC
>JAHHLP010000289.1 GCA_018679295.1 Rhodothermia bacterium | reverse complement strand
CACTCGACCTCGTCGCCCTTCTTGTACTTCTCGTTGGGGTGCGAGATCTTCTCGGTCCACGACATGTCCGAGACGTGCAGCAGGCCGTCGATCCCCGGCTCGATCTCGATGAACGCGCCGTAGTTGGCGAGGTTCCGGATCTTGCCGTTGATGATCGTGCCTTGAGCCCGAGCGCAGTCAGTGTTTAGACAGCGGATCACCATCAGGACAATCGGGGAGGTTGGGACAACTCGGGACGCACTCTGCGAGATAGTGCTCAAGCCAGCAAACGCAATTCTCCTGCTCCGCCTGTGTCCCATTCTCGATGCAATCGATCAAGGTGTTCCAGTCTGAGGTCGAGAGGCCGATACTCGCCAGTACTGTCTCGAGAGAATCGGGATCGGGCTCTCCACATCCCCAATTTGTCAGCACCGTCAGCAGATCAAAGAAGTCAACGTCGCCATCCTGGTTGACATCCCCTAGGCAGGCCATGGGAGGCGTTGGGCACGTTCCCCAGGTCGACACGACATTCAGCAAATCTACGAAGTCGACGACCGCGTCATCGTTCGTATCTCCAAAGCAGAAGAATTCCAGGCAACCCATATCAGCCACGGCGGCGACGACGCGATTGCGCAGCGCGAAATCGAGCCTTTCGTCTAAGTCGTCATCATCGTCGATATCCCAAACATCCCCGGCGAATCCGGCAATGCTGCCGCGGTCCCTACAAGGCGAGTGATCCGATAGTCGGTAGTCATCACTCGCTGTACTCACAAAAAGGGGATCACTTCCGATGTTGCTCGGGCGTGTATACGAATCCAGGCCCTGAATGCAGCAATGGTCGAGATTCACATCTGCATGGGGGTCTGGAATTGAGCAAGGAGCGTTGCCGAATCGATCTGAGATCTGAGCGGATTCGTCTGTCCCTTCGGAATCGCTATTGGCCCAGAAGATCGATGAGAAGATCGATAGAAACCCAAGTTGGGAAGACGGTGAACACGGAGTGGACAATCCAATAGAAATGCCGCCACCAAATCCGCTGGCCCCTGTTTCGTTGTCGAAGAACGTGCAGCCGTAGACGAATCCCTGAAATCTGTCATCATCGAAGGCCAAGGCTCCTCCGCCATCCTCTGCGTAGTTGCCAACAAAAAGGCAGTTGTAGAATTCGTTGGGTGCAGCTCCGCCCATTACTGGGTTGCTGTAGTAGTGTGCGCCGCCAGCGGATCCGGCGGAATTGCCCGTAAACCGACAATTGACGAATACAGGTTGGAAGACCGGGAACCTGATGACGCTTGCGACGCCGCCACCGAACCGAGCGGCTTGGTTATCTCGGAAGTGACATCTCGTGAACACTGGCACCGGAGTGCCACCAATGAAGAACGGCGGTAGAGTCGTCAGCAAGGCTCCGCCGCCATCAGAGTCAGAATCGCCTCCCGTGATCGTAAAGCCGCTCACGACACAATCTTCCCACAGCTTAATGTCAGCGAATAGAACATGGTTCGATCCGACCGCCGTCAGCTCCGATACAGCGCTCAGGATTGTCTTGTTCGAATCAGGATCACGTTCCACCCGATCAGTCTCCTCGCCAACGAAGCCGCCGTAGAGGCGAATGCGGTCCTGCAGTACAAAGGCGGCGTCTCGATCAGCGGTGCCGAGCGGATTATTCGCGTCCTGATCGGTCACATACGGATCTTGTTCATCTGAGGCAACTACCCACACCTCAACCTCGTCAAAGACTGGCAGCGCCAGCTGAACGTTGGCCCGAGCCAGACCGTCCCGCAAGTACTGGATCGCGTCTCCCCAATCCCCTCCTGATGCAAAGGGCGTCCCAGCGACGTGATCTACATATACGATGTCGACCTGTGCCCACGCTGATGAGGGCATAACGCACGCAACGACCACGACAGCCTGAGCTGCCTTTCGATTAGACAACATTGCCATATCCTGTGCTCCGACTAGCGGGTCCAATTGGCGAGGAGCAGAAGGAGATCCTCAAAACCGACGGAGCCGCTCCCATCGAGATCGGCAGCCGACTTGTGAGAACCCCACTGTTCAAGCAAGACGAGCAGGTCAGTAGCCGACACCTGGCAGTCGCCATCGAGATCGCCAAGCGGAGGCGCCCTGGGCGAGAGTACGTGCGTACGACCACCTCCCGTCGCTAGGATCTCGCCGCGGTTGTTAATGTCAACCGCTCGTGTCAGAGTCCCCTCCGGCAGATCGACGAGAGCATTCAAGTCGAACATCTCGTCCTCTTGCCAAAGGAAGGCGATTTGCCTACCGCCGGACCCGATGAGTTGCCCGACCACCTGCTGGTTGTCGTTCATGGCGATAGCCGTTACCCACTGATACCCGGGCAGCGTCCCAAGCGGAATGATCGCTCCGTCTTGCCACAACACCGACTGAATGAGTAGCTCGCTCGTCTTCTCGTCCTCCAGCAGGCAGACCATTGCGATCGTACCGTGGACGTTAATGTCCGCCGGCGACGAGCTATCGCTGCCTTCAATAGTGCGGATGACTTCGATTTCGCCATCAATCAAACGGAAGACCTCGTCATCGACGCCGGGATTCCCTCGCCATCCGATCGTGTGGCCGAGTTGGTTGATGTCACTCGCGCCAGTCTCGGCAACGCCGAGGAGCCCAAGGTCAATGAAGCGGCCGTCTTGCCAGACGAAGGCGTTCAGTGGCGCCACGCCGTCCTTCAGACTCCGCTGACCGACGATCGTCCCGTCGTTGTTGAGTCCGATGGCGAAACTCCACCCGCTTGGAGTCACCGGTGGCAACTCTGTCCACAGGCTGGATCTGTGGTTGTAAACGAAACCGCGAAAGCCCGGCGAACTCTGAGTACCGACGATCTCGTCGCAGTCATTGATGTCATGGGCCCGAGCCTCAAGTACACCAGGCGGTCTCGGGAGCGTCGTGACACGATCGTCTGGCCCCCAGAGGAAGGCCTCCATCAAGTCCGAACCACATCTGGTATATCGCCCGGCGACATGCCCGATATCGTTGATTGCTGTTCCGACGATGGAGCCGTCGCAGGCTGGATGCTGGATTGCAACCGCGGAGTACGGGCACTGGCTCTGCGCAAGCGAAGCCAGCAACCCAACCAACGGTACCATGAGGCTGTCTCGAATGCCTCGCAGCCGTCTTGAATCATGCCAGTTCATTTGGCGCTCCCCTCAGGGTGCCGCAGAGCGTGTTCTCTCATGCGAGTCGGATGAACGGCGTCAGATGCATCATGCTTGGCATACACAGAGATTGCAAGTGACATCCGCGGCTTCGGGTCTGGCCACACGACCACCAACTTAGCCAAGGACCATTTCCTATCTCCACCCGGCCGAACAAGCCCGCGGCAACCTGCCGCGGGCTTTTCTCATGCGCACGACTCCGGATCGATGCCAATGAAAAGAGCCCACGGCCGTGGCCGTGGGCTCTGGATCGTTTTCGGATGATGACGCTGGTTACAGCGAAATCTTGTCGGTGCCGAGCGCGCCGTGCTCGTCCATGCCGCCCTTGGCCGGGACCGGACCCTTCGGATCGCCTTCGCCGCCGCCTTCGCCGCCGCCCTCGC
>JAHHLP010000266.1 GCA_018679295.1 Rhodothermia bacterium | reverse complement strand
GCCCGTAGTTGCACAATTTGTCAAAGGTTGGAATGCTGGAGACTATGAAGCAGTCGGTGCCGTTACGCCGGCAGATTTCGTTCGACACGTCGGTGATGTTCGAACCAGCTCGAATCGGGACGAACTTATTGGCGAGATGCAGGCGTTTCGGACTGGATTCCCGGACATGAATGTGTCGATCAACAATGTCGTTTCCACGGCCGATAAGGCGTTTGTGAACTGGACGTTTACAGGGACGCACGATGGACCGTTTCAGGATATTGAGCCGACGGGTAAGTCAGTCGAGGTATCGGGTCTAACCGTCGTGTTCGTCGGTGAGGACGGCCAGTTCGTGCGGGAAGACGTCTACTTTGACCAGCTTTCATTCATGCAGCAGCTGGGATTTGAAGTGGCACCTGTTGATGGTGCGTGAGGCTGGCAGGAGTCAGTCCTGCTGCGGTTCTTAGTGCACGTCCCTGTAAGCCGCGTTCACGCGAGCACGCCAGAGATAGAGTTCGGCAGCTAGTTCGCGGCTTTCCTGGCTTTCCGGGTCAAGCGTCACTGGATCCGTTTCGTACGGGTCGGTCTCGAGGTCGAATACCTCGATCGGCTTGCGTCCGAAGTGATACACGTACTTCCGGCCTCCGTCGCGGACGGCCATCGATTGATTCTCGATCCAGCCGGCGTGATACAGCCTGCGGTCCGGCCTCTCGCCGAGGAGTGACCTCCCGGGAATCTGCCCTTCTGCGAATCGTGCCTCCATGAGCTCTGCGATGGTTGGCACGAGATCGATCTGCTGGCGCGGGCCCGTAACCGTACTTCCTCCCTCCAACCTACCCGGAGCGTAGAGGAGTGCAGGTACCTTGAGCACCTCGTCGTACGGCACCGCGCTGTGAAAGCGCAAACCGTGCTCGCCGAACGCCTCTCCGTGGTCTCCTACGATTACAAAGACCGTCGACTCCAGTAAACCACGCTGGTCGAACTTGCGCATCAACTTCTCGACAAAGTTGTCTACATAAGCGATGGCATTCAGGTACTGATTGTAGTCGGGACGGTCGTCCCCGAAAGATCGAGTTGGAAAGTGATTGGGGGTCGAGTAGGGATGATGAGGTGTCACGGATAGAAAGGTAGCCAGAAACGGTTGCCCCCGCTCCGCATGCTCATCGACCCACGCCATGCTTTGCGAGAGCATGATTGTTTCCTCGTGACCGAAATAGTTCACGCGCTCGAAGCCGATTCGATTGTAGTCGCCATCCCCGTATGACTCGTCAAAACCCATGCTGTCAAGCAGCTCGTCCTTTCTCTCAAAAACGAGAGTTGCCGGTGTAAAGAAGGCCGATCCGTACCCGAGATCTCCTAGAAGTTTAGGCAGGCACCGTGCGGGCACTTCTGTTTCATCGCCTTGGGATATGCGCGGAAACACGCCGCAAAGGATAGGTACCAGCGCCTTGTTCGTATGGGGAACCACCGCGTACATCTGTTCGACGACCACCGACTTTGGTGAGAGGCGATCGAGAAATGGTGTTGGCGAGAAATGCAGCCCTTGCTTCAGGTGGTCGGGATGGCGCTGCGACTCGAGGATTATGAAGACGACATTCGGCCGACGCGCAGCACCATCCAGTCGCAAATTTGCGGCGTCGAAAATCGGTACGCGGGCTGATTCGATATCTAAGGTCGCATCCTCTGCTTCGGCTCCATATGCGACGGTGGAAATGAGATCGCTGATTGCCGGTCTGACCAGCATAGCTGTGGCGGCGTCCCGGTCTCGGGCGGGCAGAAGGACGAGAGCCAGAGCCGAGAGGCAAACTAGCGCCATAGGTAGCGTCGACTTTGGGGCGAGGCGTCGCGCTCCCAGAGAGTAGATGTACGACCATCCGACCAGCACGAGGGGGAGGGCCAGGAGCATGAGTCTCGTGCCTGACAGTTCGTGGACGAACACGTAGCTAAGGTTGTCGATGTTGGTGAACGCGTAGCGCAGCATGTATGAATCCGCCAGCGAACCCGTCATGACGAAGTAGCCAAAGTCGAGGCTTGCCAACACCATCATTATCAGGACGACCAAGTGCAGGATGGTGATCGCAGGGTATCGATAGCGGCGTCGCAGCCGATCCACCGCGAGCATCGTGGCGAGGGCGAGGGATAGTGCAATGAGTAGGTCCCATCGGATGGTGTCGTAGAACTGTTGGTCCAGCCATACCTCGCTGCCCGGAAGCAGGCGTGACGCCGATGCCGAGATTACTGCCCACAGGCTGATTCCGAGGAACGTTGCGCCAGTACCGGACAGGGAGAACTGGGAAACGATGATGGCAAGGAGGAATACAGATACCGAAACTACCAGGGCCGGTGCCGAAGCATGCTCGACCAGCATGTGGCTTATAAGGTTACTTTGTGGAACCGCCCGTGCCGTTTCGGCGGCGCCACTCAGGATCGCGAACTTGATGAGTTTGAAAACGACTAACTGGACGGCGAGGGGCAGCACCAGAAACAGCGCGGCGTTCCGGCCCTTGTCCGACACGCTCATTTGACGGCGAATGCTTACGCTGGCGGGTCGCGAGCCTCGGCGATATTTTCGGCTTGTAGGCGACTCCAATGGACTGGGGGATGCGGCGAAGTGGGTATGGTAGTAGGTATCGGACCCGCTCGGCCGATTTGAAGCCGGGATTCGGCGAAACGGGTGGTGCGGTCGCGTCTGTCGGCGAGGTCGACATAAGGAGCTTGCTTGCAGTAGATTAAAGACAAACCCTTACAGCCATGTAGGGGTTGGACCCGTTTTCAGGACTCCCGACTTACCGATTACATTCTATACATGGATCGAAGTCCGTCCACTGCTGCCCGACCATCGGAAACCGATATGAAGTACGTCGCTCGAAAAAGCCACGCTGGCGTCATCCTTGTACTCTTGGTCTTCGCCTTCTCGGCCTGTTCGAATCAGTCCGGAGACGCTGTGCCCGAAAGTGATGAGGCTCTCATCGACAGCGAACCCGTGGCGATGGGTGAACTCCAGTACACGATCTACTGCGCCAGCTGTCACGGGGAGGATGGAAAGGGTGACGGACCGGTTGCCGAGGCCTTGGTCGTGCGACCTACGAATCTGACGCTGCTAAAGTCGATAAACGATGGAGTTTTTCCCGCCGATCGGCTAGTCGCTTACATCGATGGCCGTGAAGACGTCCAGGCACACGGAACCCGACAGATGCCCGTTTGGGGAAACATATGGGACGAGATTGACGGCAAGAAAGTCGACGAGCAGCAGGTGCAGCAACGGATCAACGAGCTGGTCGAGTACATCCGGTCGATCCAGGAGTGATGCCTTCGTAGTTGATGCCGGGTAAGGCGAATGGCCCTTCGTCGTCATTGCCGCGGCTCGTCCCCGCGAAGCGGGGAAAGCGGCAACCCATAGAC
>JAHHLP010000341.1 GCA_018679295.1 Rhodothermia bacterium | reverse complement strand
GGGTAAGCCCTGGACGGGCAAATGTGCTGAAGGAACCGCCGCGGGCAAGCGATACACCCGTGCTTCGGCGTAGAGAATGGACAACGATTGCGCTCCTTGGAGCTCTGATGACCGTTTCAGTCCTCGCATCACTATTTGTCGCGATGAACTCTCTCGGCTATCCGATCGAGAAAGCAATCACCGTCTCGTTCCTGACGTTAGTATTCTCGCAGCTCGCGAACGTATTCAACATGCGCGGCAAGCGGTCCGGAGTCTTTCGAAACGAAGTGACGTCGAACCGGTACGTCTGGCTTGCCATAGCCTTCTGCGCCGCGATCACCGTGTTCGCTCTCGAAGTACCCGCTATCGCAAGCGCGATGTCGCTGTCCGATCCGGGAACTGCCGGATGGCTGACGGTTGCAGTCGGAAGCGTTTTTACATTATTGGCCGGTCAGGTCCTGCTAACGGTCCGCGCCCGATTCGAACGAGACGAAGAAGAGACTGACGATGAGCAAATCTGAATCGAGACTGATTTTCAAAGATCCGTGGACCGTGGACGAGCAGGAGTTTCCCGCTCAGGGCCCGGTGACCCACCAGCTCCTCTTTGCTCTTAATTATGCCGTATTGGCTCCTTCCGGTCATAACACGCAGCCGTGGCTGTTTCGGCTTGGCGACGACTTCGTGGACGTAATCGCAGATCGGTCTCGAGCGCTTGCCGTCGTCGACCCGGAAGACCGCGAGTTAATCATGAGTTGCGGAACGGCGGCTTTTCATCTGCAGACGACGCTAAGACATTATGGTCTCGACGCAGAAATTGAAAGGTTTCCTGATCCGACCGATCCAGACCTGCTTGCGCGCATAAGCGTCGGCGGTGCGTCGGAACCGTCATTGACGGAGCACCGGCTATTTATGGCCATCAAGAAGCGGCACACCAATCGCCAGTCGTTCGATGACCGCAAGGTGCCTGAAATTGAACTCCAGTCCATGCAGGAGGCCGTTGCCGCGGAGGGCGTGACGCTTGACCTGTTCACCGATGACGCCGCTAAAGGACGCCTTGGTGAAATAATCGCACAAGGTGATCGTGTGCAAGGGCAGAATCGGCACTTCCGCAGGGAGCTCTCGGCGTGGATTCGACCTAACCTGAGCCGGCGAAGAGATGGCATACCGGGCTATGCGGTGGGTGTTGGTGACGCGATGTCTCTCGTCGGTCCGCTTGTCGTGCGGACTTTCGACTGGGGGGATGGTCAAGCGGCTCGGGATGAACAGCTTGCAAAGGGCTCTCCGATTCTGTCAGTCCTTTCAACCACTCACGACAATGCCGCGGCGTGGCTGGCTACAGGAATTGCACTCGATCATGTCCTGCTTCTCGCAGCCGACTATTCCATTCAAGCTTCGTACTTGAACCAGCCGCTGGAGATTCCCGAGCTTCGCACACGCGTGGCAGGTCTGCTGGAGCGCAATGCCTTTCCGCAGATCATCTTGCGGATGGGGTATGGGCGGCTATCGAAAGCGACGCCACGGAGGCCGGTTTCTGAGGTGCTGGTCGACGACTGATTGGCCACGACGGGTGTTATCGCTGGGCCGGGATCAAGCCACGGTTCACAAAGCGGAGGGATACACGTAAGGGCGGTTCAAACCCATCGGGTGCGGCGGGATCACCGGCAGACGCGTGGCGCCTTCACGCTGTGGGGTGGTGTACCACGAACTTAAGCAGGAACTCGAGCAGGAGGTGGTCCACTTCTGTTGTGTCCGCAAGGTCGTCAATGATCGCCTGCAGGGCCGCCTCGTCCGGTATCTCCTCCCGATAGTGCTCCCAGTAAATGAGCAGCCGTTCCTTCTCTCGCTCGGCGTCGAGTTCAGAGTGAAACTGCGTCCCGTATACCGGTTTACCATCGAGGCGAAACGCCTGGTTGGGTTGCGAGCGGCTTCGCGCTAGTTCGATGGCCCCACGGGGCAGCCTCGTGACCCGATCGTGGTGACCCATGTTGGCCAAAAACCGATCGGGGAAATCGCGGAAGAGAATATCGTCGCGGCCATGCCGGGTCAGTGTTACCTCGCCACAGCCGAGTTCGGCTCGCGCGACATCATAAATCACCTCTCCGCCAAGAGCACGGGCAATCACTTGATGGCCCCAGCACGAACCAAAGGTTGGCAGGCCGACGTCAACCGCGCGTCGAACCAGTTCTAGGAGAGGTTCCATCCAATCGTAATCGTGCACGGCCGAAAATGCACCGGCTCCACCAATCATCATCACGTCGAAGCCTTCAAGGACGGTAGGATCCAGAGAGTCGTCAAGGACATTAAGCGGGATGATCTGATGACGATCGAGGCGACAGCGTTCAAGGAAGCATTGCTGTTCCTGCAATTTCATTTCGTTGGACTCACGCGCCTGAACCAGGAGCAACCGTATGTGACTAAGCGCTTCACTCATGAATCGATGGGACTAAGGCGCGATTCTAGTGAAACGTACGAGGTGAAATCCGATTTGAGTATTGTGTAGAGCCTGTGCACAGGCAGCCCCATCACGCAGTAGTAGTCGCCTTCAATTTCGGAAATGAACGCCGCGCCGAGATCATCCTGAATTCCATAGGCACCCGCCTTATCCATAGGAGACCCCCCGGCAACGTAAGCGCGAATCTCAGCTTCGGTCATTTCCGCAAAGGTGACGCGAGTGGACTCGAAAGACACCACCTCTTTCTCAGTGGCGGCATGTACCAGCGCAATTCCCGTATATACGCGATGACTGTTGCCACTCAGAGCCCTTAACATCCGCTCAGCATCAGCGGGACCCTCCGGCTTGCCTAGTATCGTATCTCCCAGCGTCACAATCGTGTCAGCCCCAAGAACGAGAGCATTCGGGAACTCTTGCGCTACGTGGCGGGCTTTTCGCAGCGCAAGCGCTTCGACGACCTGCCGGGGAGGCGTTGCTGCATCAACTTCCTCGCTGACGCGTGCCGGAACGATATCAAACTCCATTCCGAGCGACGACAGAAGCCGCGCTCGTCTCGGCGAGCCTGAGGCGAGAACAAATTGTATTCCTGTTACCATCGCACGTCTGTTAGGTGGCCGAATATAAAGCTGGACGCAGACACTAACGTCTGAATTGACTTCGGGATCACCATGAGCCTAACTTCAATCGTCTCACCAAAGCGAGCCTATGACCGTTCTCACGTTTGCGAACCACAAGGGGGGTACCGGAAAAACCACGTCTGCTCTTTGCGTTGCGGCGGCTTTGGGAATGTCGGGTCGACGGGTATTGGTCGTCGACCTTGACCCTCAGTGCTTCTTGACGCGGATGGTCGGAGTGTCTGAGCCGCCTGAGGAGTCGTCCTCTCTCACGCTGTTTAGTCCGGATCGGGTCCTCGCAGGCGAAATGTGTGAGAGGCTTCGGTGGTTCGATCTTCTTCCAGCGTCGTCCAAGGCCCCGAAATTTCTGAGAAGTCTGTCCAGATCCTCAGATGTGTTGTGGGTTCGAGAATCGTTGAACGATGCATCTCTTGAGTATGACGTGGTAGTAATTGACACGGCGGCCGCAGTCACCGCTTACAGTCTGGGCGCTCTCGTGGCGGCTCACCTCGTCATTATCCCTATCGCTCCCGAATACCAGCCCGTGATCGGAGGTGAACAGTGTTTTGCTACCGTACAGACGGTTCGCAACCGATTGAACCCGGACATGATGGACCCCAGGCTTGTATTGACGCAGGTGGATGCTCGAAAGAGATCGCACCATTCCTTCCGTTCCTACCTGCGTCAGAAGTATGGAGCGGGCGTCTTGCGTAGCGAAATTCGGACGAGCGCCATTTTGTCTCAATCATATTCGGATGGGACGTCTGTGTTCGACCATCGGCCGGGTTCGCGCGGAGCCATCGATTATGCCAACCTCACCGATGAGATACTTTCAATAATTGCGGCGGGCAATGGTGCTGACTATGCGCCCGGACCGACCGAGGAGTTCTCGCATGTCGGCGGGTGATCTGGTTCGGTTTGTTGCTTCTGTCGCAGTGTCCGCGGCCCTTCTGCTTGCGCTGGCGGGTGTCATGTCGGATGGCCCGGCCGTTGGAGGTCTATTGGACCCAGTTGATGGCCTTTATCGGACGGCCCGCACCGCGACGTACCCGTCGGAGTCATCGGTGGAACTGCAGGCGATCGGCAATGGCGTTGAGGTCATCCGAGACGAAAGGGGCGTCCCGCATATCTTCGCGGACAACGACCGAGATGCGATGGTGGCACTTGGCTATGTGGTGGCGCAGGATCGTCTCTTCCAACTCGACTTCATCCCCAGAGCAGCTTCCGGTAGGCTGTCGGCGGTGCTGGGTCCGAATGCGCTCGCCACCGACCGCTTCATGCGGACGATAGGTATGGACCTGGGTGCGAAACGAAATGCGAGCCGCATTCTCGAGGAGAACGGAGTGGAGTCGGACCTTGTCGACTGGTACTGTGCCGGGGTGAACGCGTACGTAGGCGGCCTTGACGAGCGCGACCTGCCTTTCGAGATGAGACTTCTGGGCTATCAACCGGATCGGTGTTCGGCTCTTCAGGTGGCTCGCGTCCTCCAGTTCATGACGTACGATCTTACGTTTCGAACCGATGAGGCGCTATACGGAATGATCGGGTCGTCTTTGAGCCCTGAAGACTATGCGGAGTTGTATCCGCAACACGCTGCGGTTAACGACCCCATCATCCCAATGCCCGATCCCGAGCGTGAGTCCACGTTGTCGTCTGTTGGTCCGACTGCCGATCCTTACCTGGTCGCCGCAGCAGACGAACTGCAAAAAGGTTTCGATCTCACGCTGGAGACCCTTGGAATTGGATTCGTACCGGGCCGCGGCTCCAACAATTGGGCGGTAGCTGGTCGGAAGTCCACGACAGGAGCGCCAATTCTCGCAGGAGACATGCACCTGAGAGTCAGTTTGCCTGCCATCTGGTATGAAGCACACATCGTCACTCCGGAAATGAATCTCTACGGTGTGACAGTGCCCGGCGCGCCTGGACTCGTCGAGGCTTTCAACGCTGACCTGGCGTGGGCCTTTACCAACACCGGTGCGGATCAGATCGATCACGTAGCACTGCAGCTTGACACTGCCGGTACCCGCTACCAGACCGCTGATGGATGGAAGGAGCTGGATCTTGTCGTGGACACGATAGCAATTCGTGGAGCACCGGCTGTCATCGACACGTTTGCACACGCGCCCTGGGGACCGGTACTACGTACGCGGGATGCCGCCGTTGCGCTCCGCTGGGTCGGCCACGACACGAGCAAGACGCTGGAAGCATTATGGCGCATGGGTCACGCCCGAAGCATGGACCAGTTCGAGGATGCGGTTCGACTTTGGGACACGCCGATGCAGAACATCCTGTTTGCGGATGTGGCGGGCAACATCGCAATTCGGTCCACCGGTCTGCTTCCGATTCGAGAGCGAGGAGACGGTGCAGGGCTGCTGAGACGCGAGCCTGATCAGCCGGTTTGGTCCGGCCGGGTCCCCTTCGAAGAGTTGCCCTTCGAATCCAATCCCGCCCAAGGGTATCTGGCGTCAGCCAATCAGGAGCCGGCAGGAGATTGGTATCCGCACTATCTGGGGCATGATTGGCGGACGGCTTATCGCGGACTGCGGATAAATGAGCTGCTCCGGGAGCGCTCCACCCATTCAGTCGACGACATCAAAAGATATCAGTCGGACGTAGTTGCCGTGCACGCCCGGCACCTGACCTCAACGATTGATGATCTCCGCTGTGACTTGCGCGAGGCTGAAGATTTGCGAATCCAGCTGGCAAGTTGGGATGGTGAAATGGGGACGGACGCTAGAGAGCCACTCGCTTATGATGTCTGGCGGAGAGCACTCTCGCGCCTCGCATGGGACGAACCGGAACTCAAGCCGAAGCCGCCATACGTCGCGCAGCTGTACCGAATGCTCACCGGTGACGTCTCAGCCAAATGGGCTGACGTAGTCGCAACCACTGAAGTCGAGTCGGTCAGCGACCTTTTGTGCCTTTCGCTCGAAGCAGCTGCCGATGCTCTGAGAAGCGAGGAGAGTGACGACTGGGGATCTGCCCACCGAATCATCTTTCGCCATCTGATCTCCTCGTCCCGATTCTCTTCACTTGGTCGAGGACCGTTCCAATACCCGGGTACCTCAGAGACGCTATCTCCGGCCGCGGGTCGCCTGGCTACGCACAGCGCGAGTTGGCGAGTGGTTGTAGACCTCTCATCTTCGCCACCGATCGGCTTTGGCGTCTATCCCGGGGGTGTTTCAGGCAATCCCTTCAGTCCGTTCTACGATCTGCACGTTCAGACCTACCTGAACTTCGATCACTACCGACTGCACAATCCGAGCCAGCCCGATTATTTTGCGTCACGTGACGTCAGTTCTCGAATTCGAATAACGCCGTAGTCACGGTCGTCGTATGGAACACTCAGAAAGCCGGTTTTCTTCTCGTCTAGGGCTCTTGCTAGCGTACTTGGCATCGCCGTCGGCACCGGAAACATCTGGCGGTTCCCTCGAATTGCGGCGCAGAAC
>JAHHLP010000151.1 GCA_018679295.1 Rhodothermia bacterium | reverse complement strand
CGCTAATGAGTCCCGCCACCGCCGACCGCCTTGGATTCCGCTGGCGCCTGAGCGAGGGCAAGTACCATGTCGATGTGATCGAGATCGTTGCAAACGGTTCGTCCGTCAGGCTACCCATCTGGGTTCTTCCGGGTCACGCGGATGACACGATTACACTCTACATGGGATACGGCCGGGATATAGCGTCGGATCGCCCTGAGCGACAAAGGATTCTGTTTGATCTGGATCACTATACAGATGTGTATGGAGGCGGATCGATTTCCTCGGGTGTAGGCGGTAACGTTGGTCCACTCCGGGAATCTTTCAGCCGCATTACGACTGCCGAATCGGTAACGCGTGTGGACGGCGGCTACCTGGTGGCAACGACCCAGGATCACGGCGCGCTCGCGCAGGACCGGGTAGCTGTTGAACGGCGTGACCCGGTACAGTTGGCGACTCTTGCGCAGTACCGTGACAACCCGACCTTCGCGCGGGACGCGGTGCCGCCTTTGCCTGGTGCCGACGAGAGCTGGGAGGATTATCCGGCGCTGTGGCAGGAGAATCATCCGACGACGCAGCCTGCCTACAAGGACAATCCCTACTACGAGTATCAGTGGGGGATGGTCATCGACCTGAATTCCTGCACCGGTTGCGGCTCATGCATCGTTGCATGCCAGTCGGAGAACAACGTGCAGGTTGTCGGGAAGGAAGAGGTGAGTCATGGGCGTGAGATGCACTGGATTCGAATGGATCGGTATTTCGTAAGCGGTCCCTCGGGATATGATAATCCCTCGATGGTGATGCAGCCGGTTCCGTGCATGCACTGCGAGAACGCGCCATGCGAGTCCGTGTGTCCGGTGGCCGCCACAATACATTCGCCGGACGGGACGAACCAGATGATCTACAACCGTTGCATCGGCACGCGCTATTGCGCGAACAACTGCCCTTACAAGGTTAGGCGATTCAACTTCTATAATTGGTCGAAGACGCTGCCGACGTCTGTTCGGATGGCCCACAACCCGGACGTCACTGTTCGCTCGCGAGGAGTGATGGAGAAGTGTTCGTATTGCATCCAGCGCGTTCGGGCGGCGAATATCCAGTCGAATCTTGAAGACCGCCCAATCAAGGACGGCGAAGTTCAGACGGCTTGCCAGCAGGCCTGCCCGGCAAAGGCGATCACATTCGGCAACATCAACGATCCGGATTCAGCCGTTTCGATTGCCCGAAACAACAGCAGGCGATATGAGCTGCTCGCGCAGCTTAGCGTAAAGCCTCGGACCTCCTACCTCGGAAGAGTGACGAACCCGAACCCGGTACTCTCCGCCAACGAGTCCTGATCCGACAATGATGCCTAACCACGGATAACGTCAACGTGAGTGAAGAAAGCAATATAGCCTCAGACCAGATCCTGCCGGGCCACAGTGGCGACGGGTTTGTTGACGAGCCGCCCCTGGTCGCCGGCAATCTGAGTTTCCACGACGTGACCGAGATGGTGTCTCTTCACACCGAGAAGAAGACGCCAACTGCATGGCTCGGTGCTTTCGCTCTAGCGAATGTCGGTCTGCTACTCCTCGGGGTCATGGTTGCCTACCTGTTCTGGAATGGGACGGGTGTGTGGGGACTCAATAACCCTGTCGGCTGGGGCTATGCGATTGTCAACTTCGTCTTCTGGGTCGGTATCGGACATGCCGGTACGCTGATATCAGCCATTCTGTACCTGTTCCGTCAGCAGTGGCGCACGGCGATCAACCGGTCGGCCGAGGCAATGACGATCTTTGCCGTAATCTGTGCGCTCCTCTTCCCGGGAATCCACGTAGGTCGGGTGTGGGTCGCGTACTGGATGCTGCCGATCCCGAACCAGATGGAGATGTGGCCGCAGTTCAAGAGCCCACTTCTATGGGACGTCTTCGCGGTTTCCGTCTACTTCACGGTATCGTTGATCTTCTGGTATGTTGGGTTGGTACCGGACCTCGCAACGCTGCGCGACCGGGCAAAGTCCGGAATCCGGCGTCGAATTTTGGGCTTCCTGTCGATGGGATGGAGTGGAGCTAATCGCCACTGGCGAAACTACGAGAAGGCGTACCTGCTTCTCGCCGCGCTTGCGACGCCGTTGGTCCTGTCAGTTCATTCCGTCGTGTCTTTCGACTTCGCCGTTTCTGTTATTCCGGGATGGCATACCACCATATTCCCACCCTACTTCGTCGCCGGAGCCATTTTCTCCGGCTTTGCGATGGTGGTCACTCTTCTGGTAGTCGCCCGAAAGGTCTACTCCCTGCAGAACATCATCACCATCAATCATCTTGAGAAGATGAACATCATCATTCTCCTCACGGGAACGATGGTGGGTTTTGCTTACATAACGGAGTTCTTCATCGCGTGGTACTCGGGGGTGGAGTATGAGCAGTACGCATTCCTCAACCGCGCCACGGGTCCGTACGCATGGGCCTACTGGACGATGATGACGTGTAATCTCGTCTTCCCGCAGTTCTTCTGGAACAAGAAGCTCAGGCGCAACATCCCGTTCATGTTCGGGCTTTCGATAATCGTAAACATCGGGATGTGGTTCGAGCGCTTTGTGATTACCGTCACTTCGCTTCATCGGGACTACCTGCCGAGCTCGTGGGACTATTACACACCGACGTGGGTCGATGTGCTGACGCTCGTAGGTTCGTTCGGACTCTTCTTCACGCTCTTCTTGCTGTTCCTGAGGTTTGCTCCGATGGTGGCCATGGCGGAGGTGAAGCTGGTCATGCCGGAGTCCGACCCGCATTACTACGATCGTGCTCACGCTGAACCCAAGTCGCACTAACCGCTGCATCGACAACGTCAGATTATGAAGGCGATTATCACAGGCATAAAGGCGACGATGGGCATCTACGAGTCCAACGAGGACCAGGTCTACGGCCTGCTCGCCGAGTTCCCGGATCCGGGGGCCCTGGTCAACGCAGCGCGAGCAACGCGAGACACGGGCTATCGCCATTTTGACACCCACAGCCCGTTTCCAGTTCACGGGATGGACGGAGCGATGGGCCTCGGCAATTCAAAGGTCGGCTTCGCTTGCCTGGGCGGCGGACTCACCGGACTTGCCGTCGGAATCCTGTTGCAGTGGTGGACGGGCGCGATTGATTATCCGCTTAACATCAGCGGTAAACCTTTCTTTGCGTACGAGCCCTCCATCCCGGTCATCTTTGAGCTCACGATTCTTTTTTCGGCGCTTGGAGCGGTGGCGGGAATGTTTGCACTCAACGGCCTCCCGCGTCCCTACAATCCGCTTTTCTATTCAGAACGATTCAGCCGCGTCACGGATGATGCTTTCTTTCTCCACATCGCGGCAAGTGACAAACTTTTTGACCTGGAGAAGACCGGCCAGTTTTTGCGTGACATCGGAGCCCTTTATGTCGAGCCCATTGAAGATCGTGGCGATGCGGAAGAGTAGACAAACAGATCTGGCTGGTATGGCAGGCAGGTTGCCTGGATGGGTTTGGATCCTACCCGTTCTGGGTCTAATCGTCCTTGCAGGGTGTCGCGGCACCACGTCGCCAAGCCCCCCGATACACATCAATCCGAATATGGATTGGCAGGAGCGATTCGATCCGCAGGCCGCCAACCCGATGTACGCAGATGGCCGTGCCATGAGGCCGCTCGTCGCGGGTACCGTTGCGCGGGGCTTTCTGCGCGAAGATGTTCGGTTCTATTTCGGAAGGGATGAGGCCGGCAACTTCGTCACGAGTATGCCCGTGCCGGCGACCGCCGAACTGCTCGAGAGAGGTCAGGAGCGCTACCAGATATTTTGCTCGCCGTGCCACGGCGATGCCGGGGACGGGCAGGGGATCGTGACCACGGGCAACTATGGGTACGTGCCGGCTCCCACCTACCACACCGACAATGCGCGGAATCAGCCCGATGGCTATTTCTATGATGCCATCGTGAATGGCATCCGTAGCATG
The DNA here is from genome assembly GCA_018679295.1 of Rhodothermia bacterium. Classification (GTDB taxonomy): domain Bacteria; phylum Bacteroidota; class Rhodothermia; order Rhodothermales; family JABDKH01; genus JAHHLP01. The sequence continues at coordinate 3,358 of JAHHLP010000151.1, read as the reverse complement.
CCGGGCTACGGTCGGCAAATCCCGGTGGCCGATCGATGGGCGATCGTGGCGTACATCAGGGCGCTTCAGCGGAGCCAAAACGCTGATGCAGCGGATGTGCCGGCGAGCGTCATAGCATCGGACGGCCAGTAACGCAGCAGCAGGGCACAAGAGAAACGATTATGTCGAACTCGGTGAAGACGAACTCACTCTCCCTCTGGATCCTGGATCCGCTGCGGCCAACTGCGCAGTACGCCAGAGAGGCGTTCCGTCCCGACGGGAAAGTGATGGCATGGTTTATCCCGGCTGGCATTGGCGTTGCACTGCTCGTCGTGAGCGGCGTGGGTTGGGCGACGAATGCGAAGCAGTTCTACTTCTCGTATCTCGTGGGATGGGCGTTCTGTTTGTCGTTGGCACTGGGTTCGCTCTTCTTCGTGCTGATTCACCATCTCACGAAAGCGAAATGGAGCATCGTGGTGCGGCGAATACCCGAGGCCCTGATATGGTCTTTCCCGCTGCTGGCGATACTTACCATCCCCATTCTGTTTGGGATGCATGATCTTTTCCACTGGACGCATCACGAGATCTACGATCCGGCCAGCCCGCAGTACGACCCTATTCTGGCGGGGAAGCAGGGCTACCTGAATACGACGTTCTTCATCATTCGGCTGGTCGTCTACTTCACCGCGTGGACGTTCATCGCCCATCGGCTGTACACAGTATCCCTGCGCCAGGATGTTGACGACGACGTCTCGGCAGGAGCACGGATGCGCAAGGTCAGCGCCGTGGGTCTTGTGCTGACGGCTGTGACAACCGCGTTTGCGAGTTACGACATTCTCATGTCACTCGACCCGCACTGGTTTTCCACGATCTTTGGCGTGTACTTCTTTGCCGCTTCGTTCCTGACTGCGCACGCCTTGATTGCCCTGATCGTGATTACCATACAGAGAAACCGCGGACTACGAGGCGTGATCACCAAGGAGCACTTCCACGACCTCGGCAAAATGATGTTTGGGTTCACGGTGTTCTGGGCTTACATCGCTTTCAGCCAGTACATGTTGATCTGGTACGGCAATCTGCCGGAAGAGACGTTGTGGTACCGTCATCGCCTTGAGCATGGGTGGGAGTACCATTCGGCTGCACTCCTCGTGGCGCACTTCATCATTCCCTTTTGGGTCCTGCTGCCCCGGGCTGCAAAAAGATCCATTCCCGTGATGAGCTTCATGGCGGTTTGGTTTCTGATAATGAACTGGTTTGATTTTCACTGGATAGCCATGCCAGTGCTTCACGGCGACCATGCCGGCTTCCATTGGCTTGACTTCACCTGTTGGCTCGGGCTGTTCGGCGTTTTCCTTGCGTTCGTGATGTATCGATTGGGACGGCACAGCCTCGTGCCCCAGAACGATCCGCATCTTGGGAAGTCGCTGAACTTCACAAACATCTAGGCGCCCGCGTATCTTGTACTTAGGCAGGCCCTATTTCACCTTACTTTCACCGTCCATCTTGATCCACGTCAGGAGGGTGGCGTTCGACAAGCCCGCGACACTTCCTGACGAGAGACGAGCGACAGCGAGAAGCGAAAACGGCAGGTGATGGCACTACTCCGCGAAAACATCAGATTTGCGCACGCTGATTCGGCTCAGGGCGGTGCCTCTGTCGCAGACGCAAGTGTCGAAGCGGGCGTAGAGTCGGAGGACATGGACGCGGCGGGAATCGTCCGCGTGGTCTTTGGAGTCGCCGCGCTTGTCGTGGTCATCGTAATCGCTGTTTTTCAAATTGTTAATCTCGAAGTGCAGGATGTTCGGCTTGCGACGGCGTCTGAAGCTGCGGATACTGGTGCGTTGAAAGATCTTCAGCTCGCAGCCATCCAGAAGCTGAACAGGTACGAACCCGTCGCGGGCGCGGAAGGAACGTTTCGAATTCCGATCGACAGAGCTTTGGAGCTGATGGCCAACGAGTCATATGACCGACCGGCGTCCGACTACAGTAATGAAATGATCTTGTTACGCGAATAGTAAGCTGCAACGTGCGGGCGGCCTTTGTAAGGATACATGAGGAGTTGTAGATCGATACCGTTGCTGTTCTTCTTCGCGCTGACGCTTTCTTCGGCGGCGCAGGATGCGGGTGAGCTTCCAGCGGTGTATGAAGGCGTCGGTATCACTGAGCGGCTCGGCGAGTTCATACCCATGGACACGCGATTCGCAAACGCCGACGGTGACTCTGTAAGTATTGCAAACCTCGTTTCGGACGGCCAGCCGGTTGTCCTGAACTTCGTCTACCACACCTGCCCAATGCTTTGCAGCATCTTGCTGGACCAGCTTGTCGAGGGATTGCAGGGGTTGGACCGGTTGCCGGGGGAGGACTTTCAGGTGGTTACCGTCAGCATGGCCTCGTTCGAAACGGCGGACCTGGCGCAGCGCCAGAAGGAGCGGTATCTCGCGATGCTCGATCGTCCCGGAGCCGAGTCGGGCTGGCACTTCCTGACTGGCACGGAGGAAGCGGTTCGAACACTATCGGACGCGGTCGGATTCGACTTTAAGTGGGTGGACGAAACGAACGAATTCGCGCACCCGGCTGCGCTGATCTTTCTGGCCAGTGACGGGAAGATCACCCGGTACTTGCACGGCATGCATTATCCCGCGAACGACCTGGATAAGGCGATCATTGAGGCGTCCAGCGGAAACGTCGCCTCGGTCATCGACCGAATCGTATTGTACTGCTATCGATACGATCCTGACTCCAATTCGTACGTCGCGCATGCCACCAACATCATGAAGCTTGGCGGGTTGATGACGCTCGGCGTATTGGGTGTTCTGCTGTTCGTTTTGTGGCGACGGGAATCCCACGGCAACGCCGCTGCCATGACAGCTCACGCGTAAATTTTATAGCTGACCTCAAAAGGAATGGGTGACAAAGGAACCGTTTGGCTCCCCGAACAGGCGTCGACGCTCGCGGCCGAGATCGACGGGTTGTTCTATTTCGTGTACTGGATCAGCGTGATTCTATTCGTCGGGGTCATCGGTGCGATGATCTATTTCGCCTTCAAGTACAGAAGTCGGGACGGTCGGAAGCACACTCCGGCACCGCTGCCCGAGCACAAGGCGATGGAGGCTGCCTGGATCGTTATTCCTCTGATTCTCTGTCTCCTAGTGTTCACGTGGGGCTTCAAGTCATATCTCAAGCTGAACATCGCCCCGCCGAATGCTTACCCGATTCAGGTTCGGGCATCGAGCTGGGCGTGGAACTTCACGTATCCGAACGGCACGTCTATTGGAACGGAGCTGCATGTGCCGGTCGATCGTCCCGTCAAGCTGACGATGAGTAGCGAGGACGTACTGCACAGCTTTTTCGTACCCTCGTTCCGTGTCAAGTTCGACGT
>JAHHLP010000041.1 GCA_018679295.1 Rhodothermia bacterium | reverse complement strand
GATAGAGGTGGAACGCATTACGTGCGAGCGGCTGGGACTCACGCCCGCAAGCATCTCAACGCAGATCGTCCAGCGGGACCGCCACGCGCATTACGTCGGTGTACTTGCCCTGATAGGGGCGACGCTCGAGAAGATGGCGGTCGAGGTGCGCGGCCTCCAGAAGAGTGAGGTGCGAGAAGTGGAGGAGGCATTTCGCAAGGGCCAAAAGGGTTCGTCTGCCATGCCTCACAAGAGAAACCCCGTAGGCTCCGAGAATATCACGGGTTGCGCGCGGCTGCTTCGCGGATATATGGTTTCGACGTACGAGAACGTAGCCCTGTGGCATGAACGTGATATCTCACACTCGTCGGTGGAGCGGGTCATTCTGCCTGACGCTACGACTATCCTCGACTACGCTATGGACCGGTTCGCGCGGATTCTTGAGAACCTTGTCGTGTATCCGGAAGCCATGTTCGACAACATGGAGCGGACCTTCGGGCTCTACAACAGCCAGCGGCTTTTGCTAAAGCTCATCGATACCGGCATGAGCCGCGAAGAGGCATACGACACCGTGCAGCCGCTTGCCATGCAGGCCTGGTCTGAGAAGCGCTCGTTCCGCGAGATCGTTGAGGACAACCATGCTATTGTCCGCAGGCTTGGCCGCGACGCCATCGAGGATGCCTTTGACCCTCGATACCACCTCAGAAACGTAGATAGCATCTTCGAAAGAGTTGGGATTGAACCGGCTTGACATGGGACGGCAGACAGGAGTATCTCTTGTCAATTCGGGCAAATAACACTTAAATTCCCGCGACCTTTCCTGGACGACTGTTCCATGCTCCCCGACCGCATTCTGGAGCGCTCGGGACAAGCGAGTCCCCCCGGTTGGGTTGCGCCTCCCTTCAACAAGTAACGCACATTGTCGGAAGCGCTTTCATGAGTTCTGGCAACAAATTAAAGGCGTTAGAAATGAAACTTGCGACGACCATCTTATTCGCGTTGGCGCTCACATCCACTTCGTTCGTGAACGAGGCGCTCGGGCAGCGCGGTGGTGTCTCGGGGACGGTAACAGATGCAACGGACGGTGAACCGCTTCCCGCCAACGTAACGATCGTTGGTACCATAACGGGTACGCAGGCAGATCCGATCACCGGAGCGTACACGATTTCGGGTCTCGAAGCAGGTACCTATTCGGTTGAGTTCAGTCTGCTCGGCTACGTTACGCAGGCCCTCCCCGTAACCGTGGCGGCCGGTCAGACGGCTACGCTGGATGCCCAGCTTACAGAGACCGTTCTCGATGTAGGGGGCGAGGTTACAGTAGTCGGTAATAAGGTCGTCAAACGGGAAGATTTCCCTATGCCGATGGAGACCATCGGAACGGAGGAGATACTCTCAGACATCACGACCAGCTCGTCGGGGGTTCTTCGCAAGAAGGCCGGAGTAGATATGCAGTGCACCGGAGTCGACCGGTGCGAGACCGTCTTGCGCGGCTTCAACAATGCGTTCTCGGGCGCCACGTACGTGCTCACCGACTATCGCCAGGCGGCGGTCGCGTCACTCGGTGTGAACCTCCTCAGCATTGCTCCCGCACTCACGCTTGACCTGGACCGCATCGAGGTGGTGCGTGGGCCGGCATCGGCCCTCTATGGCGCCGGTGTCGATGCAGGCGTGATCCACTTTTTCTCGAAGGATCCGTTCTCGCATCCCGGTACGAGCATCTCGGTAAGCGGCGGTGAGCAGTCGTATTTCTCCGTAGAAGCCCGGCATGCAAACAAGGTCTCAGACCGATTTGCCTACAAAATAACAGGAATCTATGGACAAGCCGACGATTGGGAGCTTGACCCATCTGATCCCGCTGACTCGGTCTTTGTAGAGCAAGACTGCGCTGCTGAGGATGATCCCGCCGCCTGTTTTGCGGCCGGCGGCCTCAGGAATACCGACTACGACAAACTAAACGTCAATGGCACCGTGCAGGTCAAGACGGGTGACAATTCGGAGTTGGTCCTTGCCGGCGGATTGTCGCGGCTGAACTCGACCGTGTTGTCCGGCATCGGTACGCTTCAGGCCTCCGACTATCAGTACACTTACGGACAGGTTCGTTTCCAGACGCGTGCGAACAACCAGGGATTCTTCGCGCAGGCCTACCTCAACAAGAATGACGCCGGTGACTCGTTTGTTTACGCAGGACCTACCGTAGTCGACAACAGCTCGCTCTTTAATGTCCAGCTTCAGTACGACCGATCGTTTGGGCCGCACTCGATAGTAGGTGGTGTCGATGTCGAGCTCACTCGACCCGACACGGAAGGCAGAATCAATGGCCGCAACGAGGACAGAGACAACACGGATGAGTACGGCGCCTACATGCAGGGTCAATACGAGGTTAGTAACCGGTTCGCTCTGACAGGTGCCCTGCGCGGTGACTACGATTCCGTCACGGAGGAATTCCGCATCTCGCCACGCGCCGCTACGACGCTGCACATCGGCCCGCGCAATCGAGAAGGGACGCACACCGTCCGCGGCTCATTCAACATCGCCTTCTCCTCTCCGGGAACGAACTCTAACTTCCTCGACATCGTCGCCGGTCAAATCCCGGGCACAAACATTCAGGTAAGAGGCAAGGGCTCGGCGTTCGGTCACGAGTGGAGGCGCAACTCACAGTTCGGAACCTTCGCGCCAACGGACCTTGTCGCGACTAGTCTGCTGCCCTCATCGCTGGGCGAGGAGCGGCCGCAGGGTGTTTTTCTCGAGGAGATGTGGGGCCTCGTTTACACGGCCGGTATTGCACCGATTCCCCCCGAAGTCCTTGCAGCAC
>JAHHLP010000490.1 GCA_018679295.1 Rhodothermia bacterium | reverse complement strand
CAAGTACATGATCACGCCGAGGATGGTCAGGAGGGTAGGGGTGAACACCCCGCCGAACGTCCCAAACTTCTTCCGTTCGGTATCCGGTGCGCTAATAAGTCGTCGGTTGCTGAATAGGGCTTTCATGTCCGTCGAGGCGTCGCCAAATCGCTCTAGATCCTCACCTTCATTGCCTCAGGATCCCACTCAATCGTTCGCTTCGTGTCGAGGCTTTGGTTAGCGATCAGCGACGGTGCCGCGGCGCGATAGCCATACGCCGCGTCCTCGAAGGCTGTGTGCCCTGAACGCATCGACTCGAAGAAGTCCATGAAGTGATCCAGTCGTGCATCGTAGCCTTCGGGAAGTACGAAACGATGCTCCTCATTCATCTCCGGTGATTCACCTACTGGATTTTCTTCTCTCCACCGGCGGGCGAACTCCTCTTGAACCGGTGTTGAAAACGTGCGCACCGAGTTGTACCCCTTGACCAGCCGATCTTCGTCTTCGGAACGTCGAGGTTGCCGAGTCAACGTTATGCCGCCTCGGTCAATCGTCATGGCTCCGTCGCTGCCGACAAAGCGAAAGTGTGAACCACTGCCGCCACCATCGGCAAAGTTGCACTGCAGCGAAAGCGTAAATGCGGGATGACTGGCCGCCTCGGGATAGTCGAAAAGACCGAGTATCACATCCGGTACATCTCGCCCATCGTGCCAGAAGCGGAGGCCGCCCATCGCTGCCACGTTGGATGGCCCATTCGAGCCAACGACGAGATGGATCGCCGTGAAAAGATGGACGAACAGGTCACCGGCTACGCCGGTCCCGTAGTCCCTGTAGTTTCGCCAGCGGAAGAAACGAACCGGATCGAAGGGTCGCGTTGGGGCGCTGCCAAGAAACCGATCCCAGTCGATTCGTTCCGGTGCGGCGTCCGGTGGTAGTGAGTATTGCCAGGCACCCAGCGCCGAGTTGCGGTTGTACACTCCCTCCACGACCATCAACTGTCCAATCGATCCTGATTCGTAGAGCTCTTTCGCCTTGTGATATACCCGATTGGCTGCGTACTGACTGCCCACCTGGAACACCTGGCCGGTTCGTTGCTGCGCCTCGATGACGGCTGGGCCCTCTTCCAGATGCCAAACCATCGGCTTCTCGCAATAGACAGCCTTACCGGCCTCCATCGCATCGATCGAAATCTGTTTGTGCCAGTGGTCGGGCGTGCAGACGAGCACTGCGTCTACATCCGAACGGCTCAGGATTTCTCGGTAGTCCCGGGTCGTGAACACGTCGGACCCGAACACCTCGTTGGTCCTCTCCAGACGGCCATCGTAGCAGTCGGCGGCGGCGACGAATCGTGTGCCGGGCACCTCGAGTGCCGCCTCGGTGTCTACGAAACCGATGATGCCCATACCGACGGTCGCGATGTTAATGTTGTCGGATGGGGCCCGTGTCGACACTCGCGATCTTGGCGCGATCACGGATTGCCTGCCGGCGGCGAGCAGGCTCGGGGCGACGCTCGCCGCCACGGTCGTCGTGGAAGCCATCCGAATGAAGTCGCGACGGCTGCGTTTCTGGCGTGTCATAAAAATCAGGCGGTTACTGTTGTTGGGAAGATAGTACGATAGACTCTGCACAGCCGCCGCAAAAAGTTGACGCGTCGGCTGGGCACTATGGGTCGATCACCGAACTAACGGCACCTCGAGCGAGCACGCGCGTTGGACACTCGCGCCCGCCGGAGATCCACCGCTATGGCCCATAGCAAAGATCGGGGTGACCGTGAGGTGACGATCGCGGCGGATAAGAAATCAACTAAGCCCGAACGACCACGTTCAGCATGTCGCGCCGCCGAAAGTACGTCCGTCTCCCCGCCAACCAACGACGACTGGTCAGCATCGTGCTTGCCGGTTACGTCTTGCTCATCGTCAACAGCATTATCCTGCTGATCTTCGAGCGTTCAACCGCCTTTGCCTACATGACAAACGTGCTTCTGCACGTCGGGTTGGGTGTAGTTCTGGTGGTTCCCGTTCTGGCTTTTCTCGCGCTGCATCTGAGCAAGATGCCGTTCCATTTGAATCGGACGGCAACGTTGGCTGGTGCCTTCACTGCTCTCTCGCTCGGCGTCCTTCTCGCGACCGGTTTCGGTATTGTCATTCTGGGTGCCTCCTTTGGCGGCGGATGGCTCCTCGACACACATATCGTCACTGCAGTCGTCACGGTTCTTGCTTTCGTTGGACACGTGTCCCTGAAGGAGGGTGCGCGGTATCATTTTCTCGAGTGGGGAGACGCGTGGAGGGCGGGGTTTTCCAAAGCTGCACGGCACCCCTTTGGGATGACGCTGGCCGCAGGATTGGGCATTTCGATGTTACTACTGCTACTGCCGCTGACGAGGTCGGAACCAGTCTACGTGGAGGGGGGCGGTGAAGCACATGGCATGGCGGAGGCGCAGGCGGTGCTGGCGCACGACGGCTTCCTGGAACAGGATGACCTTGCGCGGTCTGAGACTTGCGGTCAGGAAGGTTGTCACCCCGACGTGTTTGCGCAATGGTCCGAATCGGTGCATCGATTCTCGTCCTTCAACAACCCATACTATGCGAAGACGGTCGATCTGATGCTTGAACGGAGCGGATCGCAGCCCACGCGCTGGTGCGCATCCTGCCATGATCCGGTCGTTCTCTTTTCCGGTGGATTTGGAAATGAGCAGCCGGTCGATACGACCCATTGGACCGCTCATGAGGGTATCACCTGTCTTTCATGTCACGCTGTTCGGGGCCTTCGCGATCTGCGAGGCAACGGCCGATACGTTATCGCCAGGCCAGACGAATACCCGTTTGCCCGTGCGAGTGGCGCCGCGCCCGAGTATGTACACGACAAGCTGATTCAGATCAAACCCGAACCGCACCGGGATGCCATGCTGAGACCCGTCCATCGTGACGGTGCATTCTGCGGGACATGTCACAAGGTCGGGCTCCCTCCGGAGGTCAATAACTACAGATGGAAGCGTGGACAGAATGAGTGGGACGCGTGGCATGCCAGCGGCACATCGGGAAACACCGTACGCTCGTTTTATCTACCCGACAAGACGCAGACATGTGTCAGTTGCCATATGCCGCTTGTCCCTTCCGATGATCGCGGCAATGAAGACGGACTCATCCGAAGCCACCGGTTTGCGTCCGCGAACTCGGCGCTTCCGCATCTGAGTGGTCACGCTGAGCAACTTCAGGAAGTGGAGGACGCGCTTCAGGACTCGATTGCGACCGTCGACATATTCCAGGTTCGCGTTGGCGGTCGCTCGTACGGTCCCGATCAGCCGATGCCGGCGCTCAGACCGGGCGCAAGGGTCGAGGTTGACGTGGTCGTGCGCAACAGGAAAGTCGGTCACATGCTTCCCGGCGGAACGAATGATAGCAACGAGCTGTGGCTGGAGTTGCGTGCGGAGTCTGACAATGGCAAGCCAGTTTTGGGTTCCGGACTCCTCGATGCGCATGGTAGGGTGGACTCGACCGCCCACTTCTGGGGAGCCGTTCTCGTTGACCGCGCCAGCCAGCTGATCGACAAAAGGAACGCGCAGGACTGGGTCGCAACCGTGTATGCTCACACGATCGCTCCCGGGACAGCCCACCTTGTGCATTATCGATTTACAGTACCGGCCGGAGCCCCGGTACAACAGCTGACGGCAACGCTTCAGCACCGGAAGTTCAAGTGGTACTATCACAATTGGGTCTTCCGGGGGTATCCAGCCGGCGACCAGCCCGACTCACTGGTTTCAGCTGCCGTCGACCAACGTGAGTGGCTCCTTGACGACCGCGAGGCACCGTCAATTCCGGTAATAGGTTTGGCAACGGCGACGCGAGCCGCGGGCGAGCAGGTCAAGTCGAACCGTCCTCTGTGGGAGCGCTGGAATGACCTGGGCATCGGGTATCTGGTGGAAGGAGACACCCGGGCCGCGCTGCGGTCGTTCGAACGAGTCGCCGAACTAGCTCCGGATAGCCCCGAAGGCCCGATCAACATGGCGCGAGTGCTCCTCTCGGAAGGCCAGTTGGATCGCGCTTTGAAGTTTCTGCAGGAGGCTGAACGTCGTCGGCCTGGATTCTTGAAGACTGCATACTTCCGAGGCGTCTACCACCAGGCCGTTGCTGACTACGAAGCGACACTCGCCGACTGGATGCGCGTCTACGCAGCATATCCAGCGGACCGGGTATTGCTTCGCGGTATCGGCCGCGTCCACTATCTCGCCGGCAGATATGACCAAGCCGTCGACTGGTTCGATCGTGTCCTGCAGATTGATCCGGAAGACGTCGATGGTCTATACAACCGGATGCTGGCCCTCGGAGCCGCCGGTAGAGATGCTGAATTCGCCGAAGCCAGGCAGACGTACCTCTATCACAAGGAGGATGAGAACGCCATGGCGGTGACCACTCCGTACAAGCAGGCGAATCCGACCGACAACCGGGAATCCCAGATAATTCACGAGCATGGACTGAGCCCCGTCCGGTTCGACTGAAAAAACCTATCCGGCGATGGAATGAAATGCTGTCGCGCGGAGTCAAACTCAGACATAGCCGAAATTTCTTGAACCATCGCGATGATGCCGCGTTGCATGAACCTATTTAGTTGTTATAACACATAAATAATGAAATACCTTCTCCCACTGCTACTTATCGCCTTACCGGCAGGGCTCTCACTGGTACAGCCCGCTCTGGCACAGCGTCCGAATCGTCCTGGCGGAACGATCGCAGGCACGGTCGTCGACGCTGAATCCGGCGCCACAATACCTACAGCTACCGTCGCCGTTTGGCGAACCGCTGATTCGACGTTAGCTACCGGCGCGGTTACCGACGACCGCGGTGCGTTTGCCGTCCAAGGGATACGGCCCGGTAACTACTATCTCGTGTTCAGCTTTGTTGGCTACGCGAACAAGGTCGTAGACGATGTCCAAATCACCCCCAGAGCCCGAGAGGTCGATCTCGGATCGATCACTCTGGTTTCAGACACGCAGGTTCTGGACGAGATACAGATTGCAGCGGAGCGTGAGCCGGTTCAGATTCAGATCGATCGAACCGTTTACAACACTGCCGACGATCCGATGGCGGCTGGGGGTACTGCTACGAACGTGCTGGAGACCATCCCATCCGTCAACGTAGACATCGACGGAAACGTAAGCCTTCGAGGCAGTGGCAACGTTGCCATACTCGTAAATGGGCGGTCCGCCCCGGTTGGTCCTGAATTCCTCGCTGCCTATCTGCGGCAGTTGCCGGCGAGTTCGATCGATCGCGTCGAAGTTATGCCGAATCCCTCAGCCAAGTTCGATCCGGAAGGCATGGGAGGCATTATCAATATTGTTCTGAAAGAAGACACCGACACTGGCCTCGGCGGAACGCTCTCTTTGAGTGGGGATCAGCGGGGAGGCTACAGCGGCACCGGCATGTTGAGCTACGGAAACGGCCCGTTAACTCTCGCCGCGTCTTACGGCTATCGACACGAGGATGACATCGCCTCAGGTGAAAGCTTCCGAATCAACCGTTATGCGGATCCGCTCACGTATCTCGATCAGAACGAGGACGAGGACGAAACCGGGTCTTCCCATTTGATTAATCTCTCGGCTGACTACGCGGTAGCGCGTAAGACCACGCTCACATCCTCGGTACAATTCGGAATTCAGGATGAGGTGGAAAACGAGCTCAACACGTTTCTGCAGCTCGACGCAAGTCAGTTGCCTACGCTCAATTATGAGCGACTCACGCGGGAAGACGACAGTAGGTGGGACGCCGACTTTGGGGTAGGTCTTCAGCTTGATTTCGGAACCCCCTCGGCGGGCGGCGCCGCCTGTGCACCTGGCAGCCGATGAGGTCGGTGGGGCAACCGGGCGGGTGGAGGTTCTTCAGCCAGGGCTGGGCTTGGGTCACACACGCTGTCGATCGAAGGGAGATTCAGCACCTCGAACAACGATGGCGATGAGACCTACACCGAGCAGCTGATGGACGCGACCCTGCGTGAGAAGCAGTTGGCCACGACGCAGCGTGACCGGCAGGACGGCTCCGTCCAGGTGGACTACGTGCGGCCCATCGGTCAATTTCGACTCGAGGCCGGCTATGACGGTGACTACGAGGGTCTGAACAGTGATTTGTTTTCACAGACCCTCGACATTCCTTCAGGCGAGTTTGAACCTGACATCAACCTCAATAACACGTTCGATTACGACGAGTACGTCCACGCAGTTTACGGTCAGTTGGCGCGCGAATGGGGTCCGCTCGGCGTCCAGCTGGGTGCCAGGCTGGAACGCGCAAGTACGACCTTCACGCTACTCAACACGAATGAGTCGTTCGATAACAACTACGTCAGCCTTTTCCCAAGCGCGTTCTTCACGTTCAAACTGAACGAAGCCAACACGTTGAAGGCGAGTTACAGCAGGCGCATCAACCGTCCGCGAACATGGTTCCTTAACCCGTTTCCCAGCTTCGACGATCCGTTGAACATCCGAATCGGAAATCCCTACTTGCAGCCCGAGTACGTCGATGCCCTCGAGGCCGGATACGTCCGATTCATGTCGTGGGGATCGCTGACGCTTACCCCGTACTACCGTAGGACCACGGACGTCATCCGGCGCTACCAGGAGATTCGGGAGGATGGCGTGACGGTGCGGACCGTAGAGAACTTCGACACCAGCGACTCATTCGGCCTCGAAATGATCGGGTCCTTCCAGGGGAAAGGCGCTTTCGACGGATTTCGTGGATACGTCAGCCTCGAAGGCTATCAGGTGAACACCAACGGAACCAATGTCGACGCCGACTTCGAGAACAACGCGTTCGGCTGGGGCGGCCGTGCCAACATCACGTATCAGTTCGGTGATCGGTTCGGTTGGGGAGGTCTCGATTTCCAAGGCAACATATTCTACCGGGCTCCTATGGATACCGAGCAAGGACGCCGGGGATCGATGACGTTCATAAATATGGCCGTGCGCCAGCAATTCCTGAACGACCAGGCCAGCCTTACGCTTCGGGCTCGTGATCCTTTCAACCTCGCCGGCTTTTCGTACGAGCTCGACCAACCGACGCTGTATCAGGACTTCGAGAGAAGCTGGGGTGCGCGGACGGTGTCACTTACCTTACAGTATACTTTCGGCAAAGCGGACCGGGAGAGACAGCGCAACCAGAACGGTGGCGACTTCGGTGGCGGCGACATGGAAGGCGGAATGGAATAGCGTACATCCGTTCCTCATCACACCAGCAATCCCATCATCTCATAGTGGGAGAGCAACCCGTGGTCCTTTCTACCGTCCTCGTCGAGGATCGGAGTCATCTTTCACCTCGAGAAAGAAGC
>JAHHLP010000501.1 GCA_018679295.1 Rhodothermia bacterium | reverse complement strand
GATCAGCAGATTCACGCGGCTCGACGGCCAAGGCGGCTGGCTTCTAAGTCGTTGTGAGAAAATGGCTTTTGAGTGTTCTGAAAAGGCAGAAGACAGGTCTCAGAGTTGCGTTGAACGGAGTGAAACCGTTACTTCCCTCATCACCCCGGGTCAAAACGTATGTGGGATGCGCCCGAATAGCATCCATGACGTTCTTTTGGCCTTTCCAGCCTTGATGTCGGATCAGTTTATGCGCGACGAATCACCACCCGGAAGCGATTCGATTCCGCGTCGCCGAACTTTGCATGGATGCGAGCCTGTCTCGAACGTGTCTCGTCGTCCAGCCCCTCCGACATTCTATGTAAGAAACTGAGGAGGTAAGTCGTTATGAGAAGATCGCTACTGTTTAGATGGGTCACTGCTCTCGTGCTGCCGCTCATGATTCTTTCGCCCGCCGACGTGCAGGCTCAGAATCGGGGCACCGTGCAGGGAACAGTGACCGATGCTGATACCGGAGAGCCGTTACCCGGAGCCAACGTGGGAATCGTCGGCTCTCTTATCGGCACGACGACGGACATCGACGGAAGGTATTCGTTCGAAGTAGTTCCTTCCGGAACGTACACGGTGCGGGTCAGCTTCGTCGGCTACACGACCACAAGCCGAGAGGTGACGGTCGATAGGGGACAGAGTGTGACCGTCGACTTTGCTCTTGCGGAAACAGTCGCCCAGTTCGGCGAGGAGCTGGTGGTGCTCGGATCGAGGGCTTCGAGGACGGCGGTGGAGACGCCGGTGCCTGTGGATGTGATTCCTGCGCAGGCTCTTGAATCGGTTGGAGCGCCGGAACTGAATCAGGCGCTATCGTATCTCGCTCCTTCGTACAACGCGTCACATCAAACCATCTCAGACGGGACGGACCACATCAACCCGGCGAGCATTCGTGGTCTTGGCCCCGACCAGGTACTTGTCCTCCTGAATGGCAAGCGCAGGCACGCGAGCTCGCTGCTGCACGTGAACGGGACGTTTGGTCGTGGCACGGTGGGTGTTGACCTGAACGCAATTCCCAAGTCGGCCGTCAAGCGAATCGAAATACTGAGAGATGGTGCATCTGCTCAGTATGGTTCGGACGCGATCGCCGGCGTCATCAACCTGGAATTGAAGGACCAGACGGAAGTGGTGGAGGTTGAGTTAGCCACAGGTATCAACGGTGAAGGGGATGGCGAGCAGATACAGGGATCGGTGAATTTCGGCTTTCCCATAGGCTCGACCGGATACGTAAACTTCACCGGCGAATTCCTTGATCGTAATCGAACGGATCGGTCGGACGAGTGGACAGGTGACATTTTTCCCGGCATCTCGGGCACATCTGCGACCGATGCGGAACTCGCTCGGCGTGGCCTCACGCGCCGCGACTTCACGATGAAGACCGGTCAGGGATTCGCGAACGTAGGCGCACTGTTTTTCAACGCTTCGATTCCGGTAGCCACTGGCGCGGAGGCATACTCGTTTGGTGGCTTCTCGCATCGCAAGGGAGAGGCAACGGGCTTTTACCGACTTCCGGACTCGGAGGCGCGGGTCAATCTGAATGTTTATCCAAACGGCTTTCTGCCACAGATACACACGGAGATTGGCGACTACGCCTTCACCGCGGGACTTCGGGGATCGAAGAACGGATGGTTGATTGACGCAAGCGGTACGACGGGAGGCAACTCGTTCCTCTTCAATATCGAGAACACGATCAACGCGTCGCTTGGAGAGTCGAGTCCCGTCTCGTTCGATGCCGGAACGCTCAAGTTCAGCCAGTCAACCGGCAATCTCGATCTCGTTCGTGGCATCGACACGAACGGCTCGCTTGAGAGCTTGAGTCTGGCCCTCGGGTCGGAATTCCGCGTTGAACGATATCAGATTGAAGCAGGGGAGGATGGATCGTGGCAGCTGGGTAATGGCGGGGATGAACCGGGCGTTGACTTTGACACGACGGCGTCCGGAGGCCCCAAGAACCCGGGTTCGCAGGTATTCCCCGGCTTTCAGCCTTCGAACGAAGTCGACAGATACCGGTACAGCGTGAGCGTGTATGGCGATGTTGAGGCTCAATTCACGGAGGAGTTTCTCCTGGGCGTGGCGGGTCGCTTTGAGAGCTACAGCGACTTCGGCGAGACGTTCAACGGCAAGGTGGCCGGGCGATACGAGTTTGCGGAAAACTTCGCCGTGCGTGGAGCTGTCAGCACCGGCTTCCGTGCGCCGTCACTGCACCAGATCTGGTTCAACAACGTGAGCATTCAGTTCGTGCTGGATGAGAACGCGCAACTCGTTCCTGCCCGCGTACTGACGAGCAACAACTTGAGTCCGGTGACGGGTGCCTTCGGCGTTCCCCGCCTTAAGGAAGAGACGTCCGTAAACATCAGTGCAGGCTTTACGGCGCGTCCGACTCCGAAGTTGTCGATCACTGCGGACGCTTACCTGGTTACCATCGATGATCGAATCGTCCTGACGAGCCGTTTCAGCGGAAGTGACCCGATCGCGGCACAGTTGCTTGCGCCGTTTGAGCGGCTGGGAGTTAGCCAAGCGCAGTTCTTTGCGAACGCTGTGGATACTGAAACGAGGGGTCTCGATCTCGTCGCGGCCTACACGACCGATGCAGGAAACGGCAAGGTCACGTTCACCGGGGCGCTAAACCTGACGAAAACGGAGGTGGACACGACCAACGTTCCCCAGGAGATGGCCGACTTGTTCGCCGGAGGCGATCTGGACGCCGTGCGAAACACGTTGTTCAACCGTGAAGAGCGAAACCGACTCGAGACGGCGTTGCCAAGACAGAAGGGGAATGTGTCAGTACGCTATGAGCAGGGACCGCTGGCCGTCACAGCACGTGGCAACTACTTCGGAGAGATCGAGTACCGCCCGACCAACAGTCTGGCGGACGAGACTTTCGGGGCGAAAGTCATCCTGGACCTCGACGTGACCTTCGACGTGACCGAGAGAGTCGCTCTTAGCGTTGGCGCGAACAACCTGCTAAACACGTTCCCGGACAAGCATTTTTGTGCCGAGAACGCCTGTGACTCGAGCGATCCGCGGCAGTCGGCGCTGCTGGGCAACTACAGCAGTGGTCGCTTCCCGTACAGTCGGCGGGTGACGCAGTTCGGGATGAACGGCGGATACTACTACGCCCGTCTTCGACTGAAACTATAACCCAGACAAAGATGGGGCCGGCCGCTAGAGGTCGGCCCCTTCACACTTAAGTGAACTCGCCAGCAGCGGCCGTGAAGCCGCACGTCAGAGGGGTGGCGTCGTCGGCGACGCTCGAGATCAATGAGATCAGCAATGCTCTCAGGGCGAGCGGCAAGACTGTCTACAAGCTTGGGCTGGGGCAATCACCTTTTCCTGTGCCCGAGCGTGTTGTGCGCTCACTGAAAGCGCACGCAGGCGAAAAGGACTATCTCGCTGTAAGGGGGCTGCCGGAATTGCGGCAGGCGGTTGCAGATTACCACAACCGGCAAAGCGACCTCGATTACAAGCGCGACGACATCTTGATCGCTCCGGGCTCGAAGGAGCTGCTCTACATTCTGCAGCTGGTGTTTGATGGCGTGATCCTGCTGCCCAGTCCAAGCTGGGTAACATATGCCCCGCAGGCGCACCTGTTCGGGAACCGGGTTGTGTGGATCGAGACGAGGGCCGAGAGCAATTGGAAACTGTCGCCGGATGATCTCGAGGCGGCCTGCCGCGCGCACGACGGGCCCAAGCTGCTATTGCTGAACTATCCGTGCAATCCGACAGGGTACTCGTATGACGCCGATGAGCTGCACGATCTCGCTGCCGTCATGCGCCGGCACCGACTTACCGTGTTGTCGGACGAGATCTATGGTGAGTTGCACCACCATGGCGAGCACGTGTGCCTTGCAACAGCGTACCCGGAAGGTGCAATTGTCAGTGCCGGGTTGAGCAAGTGGTGCGGAGCGGGCGGCTGGCGACTAGGCACGTTCGCGTTCGCCCCCGGTCTTCGCGACCTGCTCGATGCGATGGCGGTCGTGGCCAGCGAGACTTTCACTGCCACGAGTGCGCCGATTCAATATGCAGCGGTGACAGCGTACGAGAGAGGCGATGAAATCGATCGCTACGTCATGGATTCCAGAAGGGTGCTGCGCGCGCTAGCGACTCCCATCGTGAGTCGCCTTGCTGAAGCCGGAGCGATACTCAACATGCCTGACGGCGCGTTCTACTTGTTTCCAACTCTCGAGCAACACCGCGACTCCTTTGGTTCCGCAGGTGTTCTCACGAGCACAGATCTTTGTACCCGGCTTCTGGAGGAGACGGGAGTCGCAACACTGCCAGGCTATGCATTCGGAAGGCCTGCGGCAGAGCTGTCTTTGCGCATCGCCTACGTCGACTTCGATGGTGCGACGGCACTGTCTGCCGCAAGTCGACTGGAGGATCTGGACGATTCCTTCGTATATGCCTACTGCGCAGACGTGGCGACAGCGGTCGAGAGGATGGCCCAGTGGGTAGAGTCTATCCGCGGTCGTTGATTCGCAGCGAGTCGATGAACGAGACGGTAGCCAACCAGCGAATCGTCTTCAAAAGACCTTTGCGGCCAAGCCGCCAACCTACGTTTCCGATCGCCCGAAGCTAGAAAGCAGGTATCAACCTCAGCCACAGCGACGGATCGCGAGACCCGGCCCGATCGGTCAGCGGAAAAGCCAGTTCCAACCTAAGGCGGCGCTCGAAAAAACCGAGTCCGACACCGGCCGAAGTGATCATGTGCGAAAGGTCGAAGCTCTGGTCAGTACCGCGACTCACCCATCCGGTATCGAAGAAACCGGAGA
Source organism: Rhodothermia bacterium (assembly GCA_018679295.1). Lineage (GTDB taxonomy): Bacteria > Bacteroidota > Rhodothermia > Rhodothermales > JABDKH01 > JAHHLP01. The sequence continues at coordinate 4 of JAHHLP010000501.1, read as the reverse complement.
GTTG
>JAHHLP010000563.1 GCA_018679295.1 Rhodothermia bacterium | reverse complement strand
TTCCTGGGACGACTTTGACTTGGCCTCGTTCAGACAAAAAGCACAAAGGCCCTCCCCGCTTTCACGGAGAGGGCCTTTTACTTTGGGCTCAGAGTGAAGGACTACTTTACTTCACGACCAGCATCTTGCGGGTCAGCAGCGTCTCGCCCGCCTCAAGGCTGTAGAAGTACAGGCCTGATGGAAGATTCGTTGCGTCGAAGTCGACCTTGTACCGATTCGGCTCCATCTGGTCGTCAGCGAGGGTCGCTACGTGCTGGCCGATCGCGTTGAAGACCGTCAGACGCACGTGGCTTACGGTCGGAACCTCAAACTCGATCACCGTCGCCGGATTGAACGGGTTCGGGTAGTTCTGCTGTAGCGAGTACGCCTTCGGAATCTCGGCGCCCGGTACGGGCTCGACGGCGACGATTGTAAAGTTGTCGCGCGACACCTGGATGGTTGCTGTCAGGATATCCTCAGCATACGCGGGGTTGTGCACGCCGTGGCTACCGGACGATTCGACAAACTGAAGGTTGAATACCGCCTCCACGAAAGTCTGTGTTGACGAGTCGGCAGAGCTAACGTTCTCGAGGATGTCTCGCAAAACGGTAGTCAGACTGTCGGTGAACGACTGGCGCCCACGGTGGTCAAACTGGCTGAACATCCCGACGTCACTGAGTCCCGACTCGTGACAACCAGACTGCCCACAGGCCTCTACGCGAGGCTCGAAAGTGTGACCGACGGCTGCTGGAATCGGATTTTCGGGATCCGAGAAATCACCCTCCGTTCGGAATACGTGGCACGCAATGCAGGCGTCAGATGCTGTCGGCTCGACAAACTGGTGGACTGACCGCGTGGTGTAGGAGAAACCGGCAAACTCGACCGCACCTTCACCGGCCCACATAGACGACGTTGCATGATGAACGTCTCCTTCTCCCGGTTGGGCGTCTTCGGGGTTGTGGCACTTGATACAAAGGTCCGCGGCAGGAAGCCGAAGGCCACCTTCATGCTGAATAGCTGGATGCGGATCGTGACATGCTGCGCAAACGATCGGCAGCGCATCGTCGCCATAGCTACCGGTGACTGCAGGGATTATGTTCACGGTGTCCGCCTGGGTTTCGCCGACGAATTCGATGAAGCCCTGCATGGTGTGGCAACCGGAGCACTCGGAATTATTACGGAAGCGATCCTCCAGGAATGCAACCGGATGCGTGTTCGATCCGGAGTGTCCCGAAAGCTGCCACTCTTCGATGTACGGGTGGTGGGCGTCCTGGTGGCACGTTCCGCACGTCTCCGCAGTTACACCAGTATTCGGTTTCATTCCCGGATTCGATGCGTGATCAGACGCCGGCCCGTGGCACGACTCGCATTGGACATTCGTCTTCATACCGAAGGCCGCTGAGTCGTCGAAGGTGACATTGAAGCCACCGCTGGTGTAGTTGGTCCACGAGATGAAGTCGTCTGCACCAAGGTTGGCCTGTGTGGAGTCGAAGCCAGTCGTGTGGCAGGCAATACAACGTGCCGTGTTCTGCACGAAGGCGCTCCCGATCGAGTCATACGCCGTACCGTGAGCCGTAGCCTTCCACTCCTCGAAGACGTACCTATCTAGCGTCTGAGCGACCTGTCCATCACCATGACAGTTAACACAGGCCGGGAAATTGCCCTCGGCACCTACGTAGTCTCCCTGGGCGAGCACAATGAACGCGGTGATCGAGACAGGAAGTAGCAGTAGCAGGAGATTCTTCATATGATAAGTCCACCTTGGAATGAGTGACCCTTTCGAACGCGTTGCACCGTAACTCTGGTTTCGACGAATTCCGACCGGGAAATAGTCGGATTTTGTCGCCTTCCCCAAGTAGGGCGACGCCTTACACGCTGCCTAAGTGAAACTCGGATTGGCGTCAATAACTACACAAAACTGAACATACCTTCGCAAAACGTAACACAAATCTCGCGGGTGGTGGTAGATATGCCTATGCAGTCTAACAAGGGCGTTTTTCGTTGTCAACCGCGCCCGTCTTTTTGCACGCGCGACCGGCGAGGATGTGAGCTGCAGTGCGCCTACGTCACGGCCCTACTTCCGAGTCTTGGTGTATAGTCCGTCGAAAGCAACGGACCACGTTTCGCCGCCATCGGTCGACGTCTCCCAGAGTTGCCGAACCGTCCCGTCGTCATTGTCGAACCAGGTCACCCGGTTGGCCACGGTCTGGCCGTTTCGATTCTGTGAATCACCTTTTAGCACCATCCTCCCGTCCGCATAGTCACCGGTCAGGTAAAGGGTGGTGCCGTTCTGCCAGATCCAAAACTGTTGCCATTTCTCGAGCTGCGGATTGTAGAAGTTGAAGCTCGACCCGGCACTGCCACCGCTTCCGTTCCATGTCTCCTGAATGGCACAACCCCCTAGGATTGGTTCGATTCGGTTGTGGCCCGCCGGATTGCCGCCCGCCGTTACATCCCATTCTCCGATCCAGAAGTTGAACTCTTGCGACTTCTCACTGCATGGGCTAGTCGATGACTGCGCGCTTGCAGCCAACCCGGTCAGCATGCAAAACGTGATGAACGCAAATGGCACTGCAATTCCTTTTGAAACGGTCATTTGAAACACTCCATGTTGACGAATGGTTAGCGGCAGTCCCGTTTGCGACGACAGGTCATATGACGGGCGCACGAATTTTCGTTTTCAACCGGCAAGAACGCAAGTCAAAAAGACATTTCGCTCGTTAACAGAAGAGAACAACGATATTGTCTGCCGGCAAGCAGGTGCGATTTGAAAACTGACCGTAATCCGGATAACTCAAGTGTCGGTCGCACGTCCTGATAATGACGCGAAACATCTCGGTTATTGCGGTTTTGGCCCTCTTCGTACTCGGGGTCGTCTTCATTCCAGTGGAGGTTAGTTTTGACTTCACGGTGGACGGGAGAGTCATACCTGCCCGCGAGTGGGCTCTTTACCGAAGTCGAAATGACGGAATTGAAACCGCACTCCGCGACAATCTTCGTGGTGGCGTCACGCAGTACACGGTGAACCGCTTCGCCGGTGGCGACGCGGCGAGGCTGACTCTCGAGCCGGGTCTGCAGGTAGCTTCCGCGGTGCAGCACGGCGACACCGTCGCCTCAATCTATTCCAGCGAACTCGCGCGCGAGTACGCCGCGCTCGGTGGGCAGTTGGCGGTGGCGCTCGCCTCGCTCGACCTGTACACGACGGGTGACAAAGAGCCGGTAATAGAAGAGGAACGGCTGAAGCTTGCCCAGGCAGAGGAGGTGGCTCGTCAGCATCGTCTCGAGCTTCAGCGTCTCCGTCAGCTTCGGTCGGAGAACTTGATCTCGGAGCAGGAACTCGAGTTTTCCGAGAGTGAACAGCGTGTGCTGGACGCAGGCGTGGAGGTGGCGCAGGCACGATTCGAAACCGTCCGGTCCGGCGCCAAGCCCGAACAGATCGAGTTCACGCGTGCACAGGTTCGGTCCCTCAGGCAAGAAATTGGCACGATTGCCGACAAGCTGCGTCTGTCGACAATCACGAGTCCGATATCCGGGAGAATCGCTCGCTCCTTCGGCTCTGATACACTTCTTGCCGCGTACGATACGACCAGCTTTGTTGCCGTGATGGCGGTGCCCGTAGAACGAATGCTGATGGTTTCGGCAGGAGACACGGTTATGATTCGAACACGAACGACCGATCGGCCGCAGCCCGCGGTCGTGTATCAGGCCGACGACGCAGTTCACGTGATGGGGGGAAGAGAAATGGTCCTGATCAACGCGGTGCTCCGTTCTCCCTCACGAGGCCTCGTACCAGGGTCCCAAGCCGCCTGCACGATTAGCGCCGGCAAAGTGCCGTTGAAGACATACCTAAAGGAACTGCTCGCTAGTTCCGCGTGAGCCGTTCGGAATACAAATATCTGGTGCCCGAGCCGCTTCTGAACCGACTCCGAGGTGAAGTAGCGCCCTTCGTCGCAATAGATCCTCATTGTGAGGGGTTCGAGGACCGAGGATACACAG